>NZ_JAFKIC010000205.1 GCF_017306585.1 Mesorhizobium sp.
CGGCACGATGTTCTCGCTGCAATACTATATCGTCGACACCATCGTGCTGATGATACTGGGCTTCGTCGGCTATCAATACACACGAACCAACCAGATGGTTACACAATACAACTGGCTCTATGAAAGAGCTTCCTTATTGAGCTGGAAACACGTCAAATCCTAGGGCCGCTCCCTCGCGCGCAATGCGAGGTCCTGTTTAAAGGCGCATCCCCGGAAGGCGATGCGCCTTTTGCGTTTTCGGCCGTCATTCCTGCTCGATCGGTAATATCAGGGTGAAGGAATTTCAATTGATTGGAATGGAGGGCCGCGCTCCTATTGGCCATGCGATCGTGATGAAGCGTTTGGAAAAGACGTGACCCGGGCCCAAGGCCCGGCAGAGCGAAGAACAAGCAAACCGGCAGCGCGGCATCGCAGTTCTGACGAAATGGGAGAACCTCATGTCCAAATTCCTGTCAAAGGGTCTTGCCTCGCCGCTGGCCATGCTTGCCGGCCTCGCACTCGCAGGTCTTGCTTTTGCCTTGCCCGCGTCGGCTGATGGGGCAGGTGTCAAGATCGGTGTCGCCGCCCCTTTCACCGGCTCGAGCGCCCCTTGGGGCGAACAGTTCAGGCGCGGCACCGAAATGGCCGTCAAGGATTTCAACGCCGCCGGTGGAGCCGCGGGGCAGCAATTGTCGTACGAGATCGGTGACGATGTTGCCGATCCGAAGGCAGGCGTCTCGGTCGCCAACAAGTTCGTCGCCGACGGCGTCAAATGGGTGATCGGACACGTCAACTCAGGCGTTTCCATTCCGGCATCCGACGTCTATGCGGAGAACGGCATAATCCAGATCACGCCGGCATCGACCAATCCGACCTTCACCGATCGCGGCCTGTGGAACACCTTCCGCACAACGGGTCGTGACGATCAACAAGGCGCGGTGGCGGCTGCCTACCTCGTAAAGCATTTCCAGGGCAAGCGCATCGCCATCGTCCACGACAAGACGCCTTTCGGTGAAGGACTGGCACAGATCGTCAAGAAAGGTATCAACGACAAGGGCATTAGCGAGGTTGTGTTCGAAGGCATCAACATCGGCGAGAAGGACTACTCCAGCCTGGTGACCAAGCTGAAGGAAGCCAACGTGGACGTGCTCTATTACGGCGGCGTCTACACGGAGGCCGGCCTGATCATCCGGCAGATGCGTGATCAGGGCGTCCAAGCGCCACTGATGGGTGGCGACGGCTTGGTGACCACGGATTTCGGCGCCATCGCCGGTCCCGGCGGTGCCGGAACATTGATGACGTACACGCCTGATCCCCGCGAGAATCCGGAGGCTAAGCAGATAGTCGAGCGGATGCGGGCGGCGGGATTCGAACCGGAGGCATTCACCGTGAAATGCTACGCTTCGGTCCAGATACTGGTGCAGTCAGCCAACGCCATCCAATCGACGGATCCGGAAAAGATCGCGGAATACATGCACTCCGGGCATGTATTCGATACCGTCATCGGCAAGATCTCATACGACAAGCGCGGCGACATGGTTGAAGCGAACTACGTCATGTATGTCTGGAAGCCGACGGCTTCCGGCGGTCTCGACTATGCCGGCAATGAACTGACCGACTGACCTCGGCCTGCCGGACCGGACGCTTCTTCCTGGTCCGGCACGAGTGCTACATCGCCTAGTGCATAAAGCCACATCCTCCTCCCAGCAATGGGAGGGGATTTGCTTTGATCGCCCTTCGTTGCCTATCTCCAGGCCCTGTTATAAATATATGACATACCAACGGGGCGCCGAGGATCCTTCACTGGAGCACTTGCTGAAACGACTGGCCTTTCGCCATTTGCGGCTGGTCATCAAGATTGCCGAGGAGCGTAATCTTGTCGGCGCGGCCAAGCGCCTGAACATGACGCAGCCGGCGGTGACCAAGGCGCTACGTGAAATCGAGTCCATGCTGGGCGTGGACCTCTTCGAGCGCACCAACCGGGGTGTGATCCCGACCATCTACGGCGAAGCACTCGTGGCTCATGCTCGCCTGGTCTTGACCGATCTCAGCCGTGCCGCGGAAGAGATCAGTGATCTGCGCGACGGCACTGGCGGCCGGATCGCGGTCGGAACCCTGCTTGCGGCATCGGCCAGTCTGCTGCCCGACGCTATCGTCAAGTTGAAGAAGGAACGGCCGAAACTTGCCATTTCTATCAAGGAAGGCACCAACGACCTGCTGCTACCGGGATTGCGCCAGGGCGAACTGGATTTGGTGCTGGGACGATTGCCGCAGATATGGGACTGCGAAGGTCTCGAGCAGGAAACGCTGTTTCAGGATGCGGGATGCATCGTCGTCCGCGCGGGGCATCCGCTTATCGGCCGCAATGATCTCGGCCTGCACGACCTTCTGACCCTGGACTGGATATTGCCGCGCCAGCAGACGACACTGCGGCGGCAGATCGACCTGGCTTTCTTCGACGAGGGCCTGGCGCCGCCTTCGAATGCGGTGGAATCGGTATCGCTCTTAACCAATAGGGCACTGATCTTCGACGCCGGCTATGTGTCGGTCTGGCCGTGGCAGGTCGCCCAGCGCGAATTGCAGACCGGCCGCATCGCAATCCTGCCCGTGCGGCTCAGACCGACGGAAGGTCCGGTCGGCATCACCACACGGCTCGGCGCGCGTCTGTCGCCCGCGGCCAAGATGCTGGTGACCATGTTGCGCAAGGTGGCTGAGGAGATCCCGGCATTTCCAATGCCGCAAGACCGTCCGGTTATACCGGCATAGCTTAAATTCAATAGCCCTTCGCCGACAGCCGTGCGATGTCCCTTGCGTTGGCGAGGCTGGCGCCATGGCGCAGTTCGAAGGCGCTCCCCTTGGTACAGACACTTGTCCATCGCTTGACCATCCGCCATCTGCGCCTGATCGTGGCTATCGCCGAGCAGAACAGTCTCGTGGCCGCGGCCCAGCACCTTCACATGACCCAGTCCGCCGTGACGAAGGCGCTACAGGAGGCGGAAGCCCTGCTCGGCATCACCTTGTTCGAACGAACCATCAAGGGTGCCATTCCAACCATTTTCGCGCACGGGCTGATTTTGCACGCCCGCCAGGTGTTCGCCCAATTGCAGCAGGCATCCACCGAGCTAGTCGAGCTTCTCGACGGAGCGAATGGCAGGGTGGCGATCGGAACGCAGTGGTCGGCCGCCGCCGAACTCGTTCCGAAGGCAATCCATCAGCTGCGCGGCACACGGCCTAAGCTTACCGTCTCGATTGTCGAGGGCACCAATGACGCACTGATTCCAGAGTTGCATCTGGGTCAACTGGACATGATTGTGGGACGCCTGCCAAGCACGCTCGAACGAGACGATGTTGCCCATGAGACATTGTTCGAGGACATGGCCTGTGTGGTCGTGAGGCATGGCCATCCTCTGGCGGATTGGCCTGATATCGGTCTTGCCGACGTGGAGAAATCCGACTGGATACTCCCCAGGCGCGAGACGGTGCTGCGACGGCAGATCGACAAGGCATTTCGTGACGCCGGACTGGAAACGCCTGGTAACGCGATCGAGTCGGTATCGCTGCTCACAAACAGCGAATTGCTGACGTCCTCGGACTATCTCGCGGTCTGGCCATGGCAAGTTGCGAAACGTGATGTCCTGTCTGGCCGCCTGATGGTGCTGCCGATCGTTATAGGCGAAACGATCAATTCGGTGGGCGTGACTGCCCGCACCGATGCGCCCATGGCGCCGGCCGCGAAGGCATTTCTCGAGACGCTTCGCAGCGTTGCAGCAACCATGGATGTCTGTCCGCTGCTTCCGGGCATTCGCGAAGGCAATATCACCGAGAACTAAACTCAATTGCCGGCATCCGGCCATGCATCTACCGATGGGGGCTGGACGAGCGGCTGGTCATTCAGCCACCTTGTCGGGGAGGGCTTTCCATTGGTTGAAACCGAGGCCGGCTACCAAATTCTTGGTACAAATCATACCAGCTTTACTGTTTCCAACCTCGATCGGTCGGTTGCCTTCTTTCGGGATTGCCTCGGCTTCACGCTGACTTCGCGCGCCGGACGCGACCGGCGGATCATCGAGATCGTCGTTGGCGTGATCGGGGCCGACATCGAGGTCGCCTACCTGACTGGAGCCGGTCATGTCGTCGAGTTGATCCAGTATTTATCCCCGGACGATCGAATGCGTATTCAGTGCCGCCCTTGCGACACCGGTTTCGCGCATCTTGCCTTCGACGTAGTGAACATCGAAGCCTTGATCGTCGCGGCGGGGGAGTATGACTTCCAGCCAGTGGCAAGCCCGGTGAAGATCGGGTCCGGCGGTCCGAATGGCGGCCGACGGGTTTGCTATATGCGCGATCATGACGGTGTGACGATCGAACTCATCGAAAGCCCGCGAAATGCCTGGCAGCTGGCGCCGAACGAATCGGTGTCCTGAAGCAGGAGGACCAGATGACGGACGCTTCCAGAGATATCGCGGTCGTCACCGGCGGCGCAAGCGGCATCGGTGCCGCATCTTGCCGTGAGTTGGCCAGACGTGGCGCGCGAGTCGTTGTTCTCGATCGCGACGGCCAAGCAGCGGACGTGCTGGCCAAGGCGATCGACGGGCACGGTTGGTCTTGCGATATCGAGGCAGACAACGCGGTCGAGGCTGCCGCGGCTCAGATCGAGGAAAGATTCGGTGCGGTTGATATTCTCGTCAACTGTGCGGGCATCTTTCAGCAGCCATTGCCGCCAGAGACGCTTGATATCGCGCTGTGGGACAGGGTCATCGCTATCAATCAGCGCGGCACTTACGTCGCCTGTGTGGCTTTCGGCCGTCGCATGGCTGCCCGTGGCGGTGGCAGCATCGTTAACATAGCATCGATCGCTGCCGAAGCATCTATGCCGTTGCACGCCTATTCGCCATCGAAGGCTGCGGTCGTGTCCATGACGCAATGCCTGGCCGCGGAATGGGGTCGCTCTGGAGTGAGGGTCAATGCGGTATCGCCCGGGTATACGCTGACGCCCGCACTTCAGCAGGCAATCGACAAAGGCGAGCGCGTCTCGGACGCACTTGAAAATTCCGCGCTCGGCCGCATGGCGAGGCCAGAAGAGATAGCCAGCGTTGTCGCCTTCCTTGCGGGGCCGGCGGCAAGCGCGGTCACCGGGGTCAACCTGCCGGTCGATTGCGGTTGGCTGATCGCACAGACCTGGACCCCTTACGGTGGGGTAAGACCGGAGCGAGGCCCGGGTGGTCCATCGGAAACGATATTCCGCCAGGAGATATCAGACTGAGCAATATTCCATTGCCAGACACGTCGGTTCTGAGGACCTTGCGCCATCGGGTCGTAGCCGCAGGGCCATCTGAGCTCGACGAGCGGGTGACCATCCGGTATCCGCGGGACATAATCAACGACGACCACATGTCGGGGGCTTCGGCAGCCTTCGACATAGGCACCGACGCTCTGTCGCCACATCTCTACTGGGAGAACTTGATATGACCGACCTGGCTGGACGAGTAGCACTCGTTACCGGAGGATCATCGGGTATCGGATTGGCCACGGTGCGCAAGCTGAGGTCGCTGGGAGCGCATGTTGTGTCGGGTGATCTGACACCGTTCCCGGAGGCCCTGGACGCCGTCACCGGCGTTGTCGCGGATCTCTCCACCGCTGACGGATGTGCGGCACTCGTCGACCGGGTTCGGGACGAGCACGGTCGGCTCGATGCGATCGTGAACAATGTTGGCATCGCGCCGACGCGCAACGGATTCGAGACGATCACCGATGACGACTGGCTGCTGGTGTGGAACGTCAACGTAATGAGTGCGGTCCGAATTACGCGAGCGGGCATTGCGATGCTTCGGAAATCCGGCAATGGCTCGATCGTTATGACCTGTTCGTCCACGGCGCGTGTGGTTGATCCCTACTTCGTCGACTACGCGGCGACCAAGGCTGGTCTGCTAGCGATCACGCGCGGTCTGGCCGAAGAACTCGGCGCTCACGGGATACGGGTCAACGCGGTCTCCCCTGGGTCGATCAGGACACCGCTGTGGGACAAGCCCGGAGGTTTTTCCGAGCAACTGGCGAGCCGCCTTGGTGCCGATATCGAAACCGCGATCGAGCGCTATGTGCGCGACGAGCGGCGCATCACTCTGGGAAGGCCCGGTCGTGCCGAGGACGTGGCCAACACGATCGCATTCCTGGTCTCCGACGAGTCCTCCTACATCACGGGAGCCGATCTGCCCGTGAACGGCGGAAGCGTCAAACACATCTGACTCCAGCAACCCGAAGCCCGACGAAGGAATCGCCATGACGCACGCGGGATCCCGCACATTCGTGAATATCGACCCCGCGCACTGGGACAGCATGTACGCACTCAGCGCAACACCCGCGGTCGTGACCACCGTTGACCTTGATGGAAACGTCAACGCCTCGGCGATGGGCGCGGTGGTGCGCATTGCGCATGACCCGGTTGCTGTCACGTTCACCGTCGGTCTTGGCAGGGATACCGCCTACAACGTGTCCGCCACCGGAGAATTCGTCGTCAACATTCCGGCGTTCTCGCCACAAGATCTGCGCTCGATGTGCCTCACCGGCGCGGACCTCCCCCCGGGGAAGAACGAGCTGGACTATGCGGGTCTCACCGCAATGGACAGTAGGGTCGTCAAGCCACCGCGCATCGCCGAATACGACCGCCACTTCGAATGCCGCGTTCTGTGGAACATGCAGTGGCGTGATCGACTCACCATTGTCGGTGAGGTGGTAGCCGCATCCTGCTCATCGGACGTGTTGGACGAGCACGGGAAACTCATCTGGGAGGTGGCCCGCCCAGCGACCTATTGCGGCGGCCCCTACGGTCTGACGTTCGCGCCGTCCTTCGAGCGCACGACGGTGAAACTGGGATCCGAGGTCGACGATCTGATGTCCAGCCTTCGCCCCACCCCGCCGGGATACGCGGGCGTCACGGGAAACCATGCCTCGCGCGAGAAACGCTAGGGTCGGCCTCGAACCGTGGCCCCAGCAGCGAAGCGTTGCCGAGGCGATGCCTTTAAAGGAGCAATTGCGGTCGCGGCTCGTCATCTCGAATCTGGTTAGGCGGTTCAGATTTTGACGGAATCTTCGGGATTCCCGTGAGAGCGGTTTTGTAACCGCCGACAGCAACCTGCCATTGTCGCCGAGCGAAATCGCACCGATGTCGATCTGGAAATTCTCGGCCAGGGCTAAGAGTACCGCAGCTGAAACTGGCCGCTGATTGTTTTCGATCTGGTTGAGGTAACTGGTCGAGATGCCAATGCGCTCCGATACCGCGGCGACAGCCAGATAGTCATTGCCGTCCACCCGCAAACCCGCAGCCAATCGCCTCTTCCCCCGTGCACTGAAGGTAAAAGGAGGTTTTGCCCTGGCGTTGTGCCGTGAGCAGGCGCTTGTCGACGGCGCGAATGCGCATCATGTCGCGCAGACCTTGCCTGAGGCGATCTGGACCGATTGCCTTCGTCAAGTCCGCCCATGGCCCAACGGCTCGGCCATGCTCATCGAGCACGCGGATCATCCCCTCAGCAAAGGGCCTGTATTCCTCGGGTGCCGCGTCGGGCGAGGGGATACCCAGGCTTCCAGCGGGCGGTATGTTCAGCTTGGAGAAGTCCGGGAGCTCGTTTGGCCTCGCCGGAGGATGGGGAAAAGTCAGTTTTGGCGACACCTTCATTTCGTGGCCATCCTCGTTGCTGCATCCAATCGGATCACCTCGCCATTGATCATGGTGTTGTCGATCACATGGCGTACAAGGGAAGCGTATTCATCGGGACGACCAAGGCGGCGCGGAAATTCTGCGGACTTCGCCAACGCTTCCTGCACGTCTTCAGAAAACCCCGACACCATTTGTGTTTGGAAAATTCCTGGCGCGATCGCGACCACCCGAATGCCAGCTTTCGCGAGGTCGCGCGCCATAGGCAGCGTCATGCCGGCGACCGCTGCCTTCGAGGCTGCATACGCAACCTGTCCAATCTGCCCCTCGAACGCAGCGATTGAAGCGGTGTTTATGATGACGCCACGTTCGCCATCCGCATTAACCGGTGCTTGACGGCTCATCCCGGCCGCCGATTGGGATGCGACGTTGAACGTACCTATGAGGTTGACTGATATGACCTTCTGAAAGAGGGCCGGGTCGTGCGGAGCGTCGCGTGACACAGTACGGGCCGCCGGTGCAATGCCGGCGCAGTTAACGCAGATCCGCTCCATACCGTTGATATTTCGCAGTTGGGTAAGCGCTTCGCTCACGGAGCTGGGGTCCGCCACGTCACAACGCGCAAAGGCGACGCCGGTCTCTCCTGCGAAAGCTGCGCCGGATTCCGCGTTCAAATCAAGAATCCCGGTTGGAACACCTGCAGCAATGAGCATTTTCGCGACTGCGGCTCCAAGTCCGGATGATCCTCCCGTGACCAGTGCCGGTGTGTCCTTGCCCCAGATCATGATTGGATCCTTTTGATGATTTCCCTGGAGATATTGATCTTCTGGACGTCCGAGGTGCCCTCGTAGATCTGGCTGATCCGGACATCTCTGTAGATTCGCTCCAAGGGGTAGTCCGCCAGATATCCGTAGCCACCCAACGTCTGGATCGCGTCTGAGACGACCGCCTCAGCCATCTGACTCGCAAACAGCTTCGCTATGGAAGCCTCTCGCAGGCACGGCATGTTGTTGTCCTTCAGCCGCGCTGCGTTGAGCACAACCTGCGTACCCGCTTCGATACGAGTGTCCATGTCGGCAAGCCTGAACGCGACGGCTTGGTGTTCGATAATCGGCTTCCCGAAGGTCTTGCGTTCCATCGCGTACCGCGCGGCGCACTCGAAGGCAGCGCGCGCCATTCCAACTGATTGTGCGGCAATGCCGATGCGACCAGCCTCGAGGGAGGAGAGGGCAATGGATAGGCCTTGTCCTTCCGCGCCCAACATGGAATCGAAAGGCGCGAGGACGTCGTCAAACCACAGCGCACAAGTATCCGAGGCCTTTTGACCCAGCTTGTGTTCTGGTGGTCCGATCCGAAGCCCTGCGGAATCAAGAGGCACGTAGAATGCAGAAATGCCCTTCTTGCCAGCGAGAGGATCCGTCACTGCAAAAACGATTGCTGCCTCGCCGATGCTGGCGGAGGTAATGAACTGTTTGGATCCGCGGATCAGGAAGCCTTCGCCGGATTTTTTTGCGATGGTCTTGATTGCCGAAGCGTCACTGCCAGCACCGGCCTCCGTGAGCGCAAAGCAACCGATGAACTTTCCTTGTGCGGCTGGCCGTAGCCAACGCTCCTTCTGCTCGAGCGAGCCGAACCGCTGAAGAATGGCGCAGAATGGCGCATTGTGAACGGACATCATGGTTGAGACCGCGCCATCGCCGGCGGCCACTTCCATTATGGCGAGCGCGTATGAAACGTAGTCGGTCCCGGCGCCGCCAAATTCGGCCGGCACGGTCATGCCGAGAAATCCCAGCTCCGCCATCTTGGCGATCACTTCAAGCTCGATTTCGCCGGCCTTTTCCCGATCTGCCGCACCGGGAGCGAGACAGTCCTGCGAAAAGCTGCGGGCCACATCTCGTATAAGCGCTTGTTCCTCGGTAAAAATCTCCGACATAGTCAGGACCGTTCAATGGCTACGGCCAGGGCCTCGCCACCCCCGATGCAAATGGCGGCGATGCCCCGTTTCAGAGCGCGCTCTTCCAGGGCATGAAGAAGGGTCACGAGAATTCGCGCACCCGACGCTCCGATCGGGTGGCCGAGCGCGCAAGCTCCGCCGTTCACATTCACGCGGTCCGGCGGAATTTCGAGATCCCGTATGAATGCGAGCGCAACGACTGCGAATGCTTCATTGACTTCCCACAGGTCCACATCCGAAGCGCGCCAGCCGGTCGAGATCATAAGCTTTCTGGCGGCGAACGCTGGCGCTGTCGTAAACAACTCTGGCTCTTGGGCGTGCGAGGCCGAGCCGACGATGAACGCCCTTGGCTCCAGGCCATGAGCGGCAGCGGTGTCAGCCGACGTCAGTACGAGCGCCGCGGCGCCGTCGGAGATCGACGATGAGGAAGCCGCAGTCACTGTCCCGTCGACTGCGAAAGCTGGCTTCAGCGTTCTGATCTTCTCAGGCCTCGCAAGACGTGGCTGTTCGTCGGCGCTGATTATTGTCTCAACGGTCCTGTTCTTGACCGGGATCGCGACGATCTCTTTTGCAAGCGCGCCTCGCGCTGCGGCGTCCAGCGAACGAGACAGAGAGGTGATCGCATAATCATCCTGCTGCTGGCGGCTGAAGGCATATCGTGTCGCGCAGTCCTCCGCGAACTTCCCCATCAGGGTCCCGGCGTTGTAAGCGTCTTCAAGTCCATCGAAGAGCATGTGGTCGACGCATTTTCCGTGACCGAGCCGCTGGCCTTGCCTGGAAGCGGGCAGCAGATGCGGCGCTCTGGACATCGATTCCATTCCGCCTGCGACAACCGCTCGGGCCATGCCAGACGAGATGAGCGCGGTTGCCTCAATCACCGCTTTCATGCCGGACCCGCAGACCTTGCTGATCGCAGTCGCCGGAGTTGAGAGCGGCAGTCCGCCCGCCAGGCTGGCTTGGCGGGCGGGTGCCTGCCCAACTCCAGCAGGCAGGACGATCCCCATCAGGGTCTCGTCAATTTCCGAGGGAGCAATGGTCGAGTCCCTGAGCGCCGCGGAGATGGCAAAGCCGCCGAGTTCCGGTGCCGCCACGGCAGAAAGCTCTCCCATGAATGCGCCGATTGGGGTCCTTCTAGCTCCAACAACAGCCACCCTCGTCATAAGATGTTCCTCCGGCACTATGGTGAGCATAGCGGTCGACATCCGAGCCAACCGGCTTCTTGGTGGGCTCAGGCGACGGCGAAATCATGCAGTGAAGTGGCGGCCGAAGCCGCCCGCTCATCGATTGACGAGTTGCAGATGTTCGTCTGAATAGCGCTCACCAGACACCGTCTCCGGCGAGAGCAGGCTGCCGATATCATCCGCATCCGCAGCATCCAGGACTATGTCAGCGGCCACGACGTTCTGTTCGAGATTGGGGATCTTTCTTGCACCGGGAACAGGGACGATGAAATCGCCCTGATGGAGAACCCATGCCAATGCCAGTTGTGCAGCGGTGTACCCTTTCGCCGACGCCAGGTTCTCGAGCGAGGTAACCACGGCCACATTTCGGTCGAAGTTCGCGGGGTCGAAGCGCGGCAGCGTTCTACGGAAATCATCCTTGTCGAGCGCGTCAAGAGTGCGCAGGGCCCCCGTCAGCATCCCGCGCCCCAATGGACTGAAGGGGACGAACGAAACGCCAAGTTCTCGGCAGAGAGGAAGAATTTCTACTTCAGGTTCCCGGGTCCACAGGGAATATTCACTTTCGACAGCCGCAATCGGATGGACCCGGTGCGCACGCCGCAATGTAGCTGCGCTGACCTCGCTGAGCCCGATTGCACGGACCTTGCCTTGTTGCACGAGTTCCGCCATCGCACCCACGGTGTCTTCGATAGGCACTTCGGGGTCGACGCGGTGGAGGTAGTAAATGTCGATCACATCCACGCCGAGCCGCTTAAGCGACCCCTCGACCGATGCGCGGACGTTTTCCGGCGTCCCATCCAGGTTCCCGGTTTCCTCGGGCCCGTTTCCACGGTCGACGATCTCGAAGCCGAACTTTGAAGCGATCACAACTTTCTGGCGATGCGGCTTCAGGGCCTTTCCCAGGAGTGTCTCATTGGTATGCGGTCCGTAAGCTTCAGCTGTATCAAACAAGGTTACGCCAAGCTCAATTGCCCTGTGCAACGTCTTGATGGCCTCGCCCTCATCCTGGCCGCCATAGACACTGCTCATGCCCATGCAGCCGAGTCCGACGGCTCCTACCTCAATCTGCTTGCCGATCTTCCGCGTTTTCATAGATGGAGCTCGCTCTGGATGGTTCTTAATTGCCTCAGTTCAGGGAACGCGAAGCAGCTTGCCCTCGGTAACGAGTACGGAATGGCCACCGACGGCCACCGAGCTCACTACGCCGTCGCGCAACTGCGCATTGGTTTGGATCAGGCTAGGGCGCCCCATCTTCACGCCTTGGCGGATTTCAAGACTGCAACTGCCTTCATGCTGCGCGTCAAGGCGGGTTCCTGCCAGCAGCGCCGCCGCTGCACCGGTTGCCGGATCTTCGGGGACACCCACGCCATGAACGAAACTGCGTACGTAAATGCCTTCCCGCCCGGCTTCCCTCGACGTACTGGCGAAAGCATAGACGCCGATACCTGGCAGCTTGAGCCTGAAAAACTCCTCAGGTGAAAGCGATGAACTGTCGACTGCTGCAGCGTCCGCCAGTTCCACGCAGAGATAGCCGACTCCATTGTAGTCAGCATGCCAGGGCGTGCCGATAACAGCGCCCGCTGGCACACCCAGCGATTTTGCAATGACATCAGCAGACGCCGGGGACTCCGTTCGGTTCGGGCCTTGGTGCAACGTGAACGTTGCCTTCCCTGGTGTCAGACTGACATTTACCGCTCCGGCAGGGACATCGAGAATGATTTCGCTTCGGCCTTCGGCCAACCCGGTCTCCGCCAGAACCACCGAGGTACCAACCGTGGGGTGACCAGCAAAAGGCAGTTCGCTCGTGGGCGTGAAGATCCGCACATTGAACCGCCCTGGGGCGCTGCCCTTCGTAACAAACGTTGTTTCGGAGAGGTTCATTTCCCGGGCGATCGCTTGCATCTGTCGGCTGTCGAGCCCGCTGCCGTCGACAAATACCGCGAGCGGATTGCCGCCGTACGCGACGTCCGAGAACACGTCAGTAACGAAATAATTGTAGCTCATGCAGCACCTCTCCGCTTTCTCGTTTTTGCTAGAGGCGTGCACGGGTGATGAAAAGGGGGGTACTCTTTTCAGAGAGCCGGGACTATCATCAGAAGGCCATAGGTGCCTTCGTCAGCTCCGGAAATCGTTGCCGAAGGTCAGGCGAACTCTTTTCCTCCAGCAGGAAAGTGGACATCAGGGTTGGTGGCAAGCTGGAGGCAAGTCAGGGAGCCGCGGCGCAAAAAACCTCGACTTGGCTGATGAACCAAGTTGAATGCTTGCCTCCAGGACAGGCAAGTCTTGTGGTTAGGGTGGTTTGACATGTTAACCGACACCGCCGTTCAAAAATGGATCAGCTACGCCGACTACTTCAAAGCATCGGCCTATTCGTCCTTTCCGCAAGAGCATCGCTACTCGCCCGGACGGCTTGAGTGCAGGATGATCGTGGCGGACATGAGCATGCATGGAAATACTGATCCATATGTGCCTGATTTGGTTGTTTCCATGCCGCTGATTGTCACCAAAGAGGGGGCTTGGTCCTGGAACCTTGGTGATGGCTGGCATCGCGATACGCTAGCCCCAGGACGGATTGTTGCGATGCCGCCTTACACGACCAGCCGCTGGATGGTTGAGGGCGATAGACGCAACCTGGTGCTGCTGATACCGACGTCGACAATCAATCGCATACTGGGTGCGTCCGCGCCGCCGGATCTCTGCGAGGCCTTTGCCCCGCTTTCGCTGGAGGCTTGGGACGATCCCCTTCTGCACGCAATGATGGTCAGGCTCTGGGAAGCGTCGGAGCGTTCTCAGTTGACCGATTACCTTCTTGCGGATGGACTGCTGATTGCCATCCTTTCGCAATTGCTGCAGCGAGCGGGAACGCTTGCGAAACGCCCTGATCAGATTGCCTTGTCACCCCACCGCATGCGACGGTTGATGGAATTCGTCGGCGAAAATCTTCACAAGAAGATCGGACTCCTGGAGATGGCCGAGGTCGCCAAGCTAAGCGTCCGTCATTTTGCTCGCGCCTTCCGCCAAGAAACGGGTGATACGCCGCATCGCTGGTTGATGGCGCGGCGCGTTGATCGCGCAAAGGCGATGCTTATCGACACCGACGAAGATTGCCAGGCAATAGCCGACATGTGCGGCTTCGCAAGCCAGAGCCATCTTACCATCGTGCTGAAGAGTGCGACCGGGAAGACGCCCAAGAAGTGGCGAGAGTTTCACAAAAGCCCATAACCAGAACGGCACCAGTGACGACCGCGCAACTGCTGGTCGACATACGGTGATCCGCGTTTGCGCACGCTATCAACGGCTCCCTTCCGCGCCCTCGCAGATGCGCAAACCATAGCTTTTCCAATACGCACTCCCGCCATTCCATGGCTTTCTGATGATATTTAAGGCCGGCGCGCGGGAGCGCCTCCCGCAATTGTCGACTACGTTTTTCGAAGAGAGCGGCCTCGGATTCCGCTGATCCGCTAACCACACAAGCAATCCAGATGCGGACAGCGCATTCCGTGCTTCCGGTCAGCAGTCCGGCATACCGAAGCCTCGATATCACACTCTCTCCAGGATGGAGGAACTGGGCCGACGCCGCCACGAAAAAATGAGCCGGGGAAATCCAAAACCTGACCAAGCGCATCTGAACATCAACCTAGAAAAGGGGAACAACCAATGGATATGTCGGTAAGAAAGTATATGGAGATCGCTACCTTGGTATTGGGAGCGACATTCGCAACATCAGCTCATGCAGATCAGAAGATAGGCCTTCTTGGCGATATCACGGGAGGTGTTGCCGCGCTGGCCCCCGAAATGATGAAGGCCTACGACTTGGCCCTGAAACAGGTCAATGACCAAGGCGGTGTCCTTGCCGGTGAAAAGCTGGTTGGCTCAATCCAGGACAGTGGCTGCAATCCTCAGATTGCTGCCGATGCGGCGGGCAAAGCCGTCAACGTCGCGGGTGTCATTGGCGTAGTCGGCCCGTGGTGCTCCGGTGGTGTTATCGCGGCAGCAAACTCCGTGACCATTCCGGCAGGCATAACCTTGATCACGCCTTCCGGCACGTCGCCGGCGATCACAACCCTGAAAGACAACGACACCGTCTTCCGGGCTATAGCCTCCGACGAATACCAGGGTCAGGTGCTCGCGCGTGCCATATTGGAGCGCGGCTTCAAAACTATCGCCGTTTCATTCATCAACAATGATTACGGCCAAGGCTTCGCGGCTGCGTTCAAGAAAGAATATGAGGCCAAAGGCGGCAAGATCGCAGCGTTCGCTGGGCATGAGGAAAACAAACCATCGTACAGGTCAGATCTTGCCGAGCTTGCAAAGAGCGGAGCCGATACGCTTTTGCTGATCGACTATGGTGCGACCTCCGGCCTGACCATAATGCGTGAATCACTCGAGAACGGGTTCTTCAAGCATTACTTCGGAGGGGAAGGGTTAAAAGACGCTGGCTTCGTTGATGGTATCGGGGCCGCAAATCTCGGCGATCTTCTGATCTCGTCGCCGGTTGCGAACAAGTCGCATTCCCTTGATCTGTTCAACGCCGCCTTTAAGGCGGCCGGTGGAAACCCCGATGGAACCTTCGTGACCAATGCATATGATGCTGTTTTCCTGATGGCGCTGGCGGTCGAAAAGGCTGGTGGAAAAAAAGAACTGATCTCAAAATCTCTCCGGGCCATTTCCAGTGGGAAAGGCGAGCCAATCGAAGCAGGCGAATGGAAGAAGGCCAAGGAGTTGATCGATGCAGGAAAGGACATCGACTACAAGGGAGCTACAGGCGACCTGGTTTTTGACGCGAATGGTGACGTGGCCGGAGCTTACGCGCTTTACAAGGTAAACGGAAAAGATTTTGATCTGGTCCAGCAGATGAAGTGACAGAGTTCCGAATGATCGATAATTAACGTTGTCGATCACTGCGATGGGATTTACATCGACTGGATTGTGAAGCGGCGCTGAAAACGCGCCGCTTTTTCCGTGTCTGGTGAAGGCTGGCAATAAGTCTAGGGCACCAGAGCACTTCATGTTTTTGACGGAATGGCCCGCGCTTGCGGGATAATTGGCAATGGGATGTGTAACCGTTGCCTATTTGGAACCTCAGCAACGAGGAGCACTTTTGAAGCTCAGCCCTTGGCGCGTAAGGACCTGCCGGGATTTAGACGTGTCTCCAAAACTCGGCCTATCGACAGGCTGCATTGGGGACCAGCCTTGCAACCACTAAGACCGAAGCGTCAAGTCTAGGTACAAGATGGCCGCCAACACTTCAGTCAACCAATGAGCCGCATTTGCATCCCACTGAACTCGGTACGCGTCATACGTTGCCGATGCGGCAACCAACTGTGCCGAGCACTCCGAAATCGGCGGTAACGACGTCGCCAGGCTCAACTTCCATCGGAACGACACAAGTGCCAGTCGTAACAACTTGCCCTGCCGCTAGAGTGACGTTTAAAGAAGAAAGCTCGTTGACTAGCCAGGTGAGGGCGAGGCGTGGATCACCCAGCACGTTGGCACCTACACCTTCGCGCTCAAGACGGCTTCCGATCCTCCCGACCATGCGATGCTTGGCAAGGTGAAGCTCTCGCCAAACTGCTGGTGCCTTGGGACCAAGGAGGAAGCGGTTTGCACAGGCATTGTCGGCAATGATCTGCGGGCCTCCGGCTGTCACGAAATCTGCGAACCGTGAGTCGGGGATTTCGATCGCCAGGTGCAAATCCGCAATCGCATCGAACACCTCGTGCGTTTGATAGGGCGCGGGTTTGGGCGGAAGGTCGCGCCCCATTCGGTAGGCGAACTCGAGTTCCACCACACGCATGCGGTTTCCGCCAAACGGTATGACATCGCCGTCCTCGTGTACCTTCTCTGCAAGTAGCCGACCGGCAAGTGGCCCATCCACCGCGATGTGTTTTTGACCTGCCGCGCTCGTGGCAGCGATCTTCCATCCAAACAGGGGCGACTTGCTGATCGATTCAATTTGCGCCTGGATCAGATAGCCTTCCATTCTGGTTTTGGGGCGCAGGGCTCCGGGCAGTTTCTCAAGAACTGTGCCTTCCTCCCAATGACGTACGAGCAGTGCCGAGGCGGCCTTCACGGTCGCAATGTCCATCCTTGTCCTCCCAGGCTAAAAGCCGGCCAACGTAATTTTTCCGACGACATGACCCGATTCCAGCGCGGCGTGCGCATGGCGCAGGTTCTTCGCATTGATCTTGCCGTAGTCGGTATTGCGGGTGGCGCGGAGCTGGCCTGAATCAATAAGCCCGGAAACAGCGTCGAGAATCTCGTGCTGCCGTTGCATGTCGTGCGTGCCGCACATCGGACGCGTGACCATGGCCTCCCAATGAATCGAGACGCTTTTGAATTTCATCAGTCTAAGATCGAGTGGCTCGGGGTCGTCGATGAGCCCAATTCGCCCTTGTGGTGCGATAATCTTCGCCATTTCAGTCCAACTGGCGGTGTCAGTGTGCGTGGAAAAAATTCGGGTGACAGGCGAAAGCTGGTTGATCGCCTGCACTTGTGTGGCCAACGGCCGGGAATGATTGACGACATGGTTGGCGCCGAGTGACCGAACCCAGGTTTCGCTTTCAGGACGGGATGCAGTCGCTACGATCTCAACCTGGCTCAGTTGACGTGCAAGCTGAATCGTCATGGATGGAACGCCACCCGCGCCGCCAATCATAAGCAGTGCCTCCCCTTTCCCTTCTCCGTATGGGAGCTGGAGCCTGTCGAAAAGCATCTCCCATGATGTCAGACTGGTCAGTGGGAGTGAGGCAGCCGCAGAGTGATCGATCGTGGATGGCTTGCGACCGACAATCCTTTCGTCGACCAACTGGAGTTCTGCGTTCGAGCCCTGCCGATCGAGTACACCAGCATAAAATACCAAGTCGCCTGGCTGAAAATACTGCACCTGGTCGCCGACCGCTTCGACGACCCCCGAGGCGTCGTAGCCGAGCACAACGGGTTTACCTTCTGTCGGCTCGATGCCCATTCTGCTTTTGACGTCTCGCGGATTGACTGCAACCGCACAGACTCGGACAAGCAGATCGCGCCCAGCAGGAGACTCCGGGTCGGGAAGTGTCAGATCCACTAGCGAGCGTGGATCGGTGATCGCGAGCCCTCTTGTCCAAAAGCCGACGGCTTTCATCCCCTTACCTCTCAGTCGGTTTCAAATCGGAACACTTCCGCCAGCGGGCGGCGTATACTTGCTTACGGCCTGATCGAAAGGATCGCCTCGATTTCCACCATCATTCCAAATGGCAGCGAGCCCATGCCCACGGCTGAGCGTGCGTGATATCCAGCGTCCCCGAGTATTTCGACCAACAGGTCCGAACATCCGTCAACGACCCAGGCATGATCGGTGAAATCCGGCTCCGCGTTCACCATGCCGAAGACCTTGGCCACGGCTTCGATGCGGGACAGATCACCAACCACGGATTTCGCCACGGAAAGCAGGTGCAGACCGATATTCCGCGCTGCGGCATATCCTTCCTCGACAGAGGCTGTCTGCCCGAGCCGTCCAGTGATGAACGACCCGTCAGGATTCTTCGGGCCGTGCCCAGAGAGGTAAAGTGTTGTCCCTATGAGGCGTGCCGGCCTATACTGCGCGATAGGATCTGGCGGTGGCGGAAGGGTCAGGTTTAACGAAGACAGTTTCTGCTCAGGACTCATTTGTCTCAGCCTTCTCCATATGTGATCGGCGCCAAAATACCGAACGTCTCCATGGCACTTCTGCCGTTGGCCAGATCGGAGATCCATCTGGCTTCCGTTGCCAGCTTCTCCTGGGCCGGTGCGAGAAATTCACGGGCTGCATCGGGAGAAAACGCCATTACCCCGTCGTCGTCGCCGATAACCAAATCGCCAGGGGCAACAACCCGGCCCCCGATCGATACCGGCAGGTTGACAGCGCCCCTCTCAGCCGACAGCGCTGCCCGCGGACTGACATGGCGTGTGTAGACTGCGAAATCTTCAAATCGAGCCAAAGTGCCGACGTCGCGGACTGCCCCGTCGCAGACGATGCCGACGCCGCCACGGTCTCTGAAATGACCACCCAGAATGTCGCCAATCATTGCGAAATCCGCGTTCCCTCCTGCGGAAATCATGAGGACGTCTCCAGGCTCCGCAATGTCGAGTGCATGAAGCACGGCGCCGAAATCCGGAGGCTCGCAAAGAACGGTCAATGCGCGGCCGAAAAGCCTCGGTTGTTGCCCCGCAGGCCGAAGCGGTCGAATCCCGCCATTGATAGGACCTGTACCGCGTACGTAGTCGGCTGCGACCGCGACCGGTATGGAACGCCAGGCGGCAATTTCGGGGCTCCACGGTTCTCTAGGGCCTGACGCCAAGATCTTCACAACCATGTTCTATCCTTTCGGAGGTCGAGGCTGTTATCAGCCGAATGAAGCAGCTTCGCTGCAAGGTTCGCTACGCTTTGTCAGACTTGTCTGGCTTTCGACTGTCTTTCTGCGTAGGGCGAAACTCGGGGAATATCCCGTTGGGCCGAAAACGAAGGACCAACTGAAGCATCAGGCCGATGAGGAAGATTCGCCCATATTTCGCTTGCAGCGCATATTCCATGGGCAACTGATCCGTTACGAACTCAGATGCTGTCCAGATAATCCAGACGATCGTTACGCCGGCCAGAACCCCTCGATTGTTGCCGGAACCACCCAGGATGACCATGATCCAGATCAGGAAAGATGCGATCATCGGGTCGATGGCCTCTGGGGTTATTGATCGTCCCAGATGTGCGTAGAGCGCTCCTCCGAGCCCCATGAGTGCTGCGCCGAAGACAAAGGCTTGCAGCCGCCTGAACGGGACATCCTTGCCCATGGCCATGGCCGCAACTTCGTTATCGCGAATAGCCCTCATCATCCGGCCCCAGGGGGATGCTGATTGTCGCTCTACGAGCAAATAGACGACAAGCAGAATGGCTGCGACGAGCGCCAGGTAGGCAAGCTGGGAATAGACATAGGGCAGGTCGCCGAACGGCCTCGGCAGATTCTGGATGCCTCGCGACGAGCCCGTGATCCATTCCTCAGAGCGGGCGAAGATTCGTATGGCCTCCGCGACGCCGATGGTCACTATCGCCAGATAGTCGCCCCTAAACCGCAGGCATATCTTGCCGATCGGTAGCGCAACCAATGCGGAAAGCAACATGGCTCCTGCAACACCTGCAATGAACGGCAGGCCGAAACCGCCCAACCTACCCGGTACATCAGGCGACGTAAGGATCGCCGACGTGTAAGCACCGACCGCGAAGAATCCGGCAACGCCCGCGTTGAACAGGCCCGCATAGCCCCATTGGACGTTCAGGCCGATTGCAAGGAATGAATAGACGCAAATAAATATGGCCACGTAGATCGGATAATTGAGTGCCTCGAGAAATCCCATGTTGCACGATCCTAAATGATCTTGCCGTTGAACAGCCCTCGAGGCCGCACAAGAAGGACGAGAAGCAAAATAGCGAAGGCGCTCACCGCCTTGTATTCGGTTGGAATGAACAGCACCGAGAGTTCTTCGACGAGCCCAATCATCAAGCCGCCAACAAGCGCCCCCTCAATGCGGCCAATACCTCCCAGGATGGCGCCTGCAAATGCAGGGAGAATAATATTCCAGCCCATCATGGACTTTATCTCGGTATTGATGCCAAGAAAGAAGCCGGAAATGGCACACAGCCCGCCTACGATCAGCCATGTCAGAGTAATTACCCTTGCGTTGTCGATACCACAGAGCAACGCCAGATCACGATTGTCAGACATGGCGCGCATGGCCTTGCCCCATCGCGTTCTGTTCAGAAATGCCGCCAGACCCAAAACGACAACAGCGAGAGCTAGCAGGGTGATTAGTTCGTTAGTCTTGATCTTCAGACCGAACCAATCGTTCGGCCTGGTGATACCCTTTGCATAACTGGTCGTGCCGACGCCCCAAACAACTTGCACGATCGACCGCAACATCAGCGCCGTGCCAAGGGTCGACATCGTCGTGAGGATCTTCGGTTTCTTTCGCAAGTGCTCGTAAAACAGCTTGTCGGTCCCAACCGCCAGCGCGGCGGTTAAAGGTATGGCGAGCAAAAGCGCAAAATATACGGGCAAGCCAAGCATCGTTGACGCCGCGAGTGCGATATATGCCCCCATTGTCGCCATATCCCCGTGCGCCAGATGTGCATGGCGCATAATTGAGAAAACCAGCGTGATGCCGATGGCCGCAAAGGCATAGATTGAGCCGGTTACTATGCCCGGAACGACGTAGAAATTGATGAAATCCAGCATATGTATGAGCCTTAACCGCCGAGAAACATTTCGGCCATGGCTCGATCGGCCAGGAGCTCGCTGCCTTTTCCTTCAAATCTATTTCGGCCCGCCGCCAGCACGTAGCCCCGATCCGCAAAAGCGAGAGCCTGCTTCGCATGCTGTTCGACGAGTAGAATTGAGACTCCGGTGTCGCGTACGTCCCTGCTTATCTGGAAAATCTGTTCCATGTATTTTGGTGAGAGGCCGGCGGTTGGCTCGTCCAATAGCAAGACGCGCGGCTGAAGCATCAGGGCCCGTCCCATCGCAACCATTTGACGCTGCCCGCCCGACAAGCTGCCAGCAATGGCTTTTCTCTTGTTCTTCAGATCCGGGAAAAGCTGATAGACGCGCTCGTACGCACTTGAGAAGTTACCCTTCCTCAGGAAAGCTCCCATCTCCAGGTTCTCGTGAACGGTCATCTCGGAGAAGATATTGCTCACCTGCGGAACGTAGCTAATTCCGGCCTGCACCACGCGATCGGGCGACCAGCCAGTAATATCCTGCCCATCAAAGACGATCGAGCCGTCTCGAACCTTCAGAAGGCCGAAGATCGCCTTCATTGCCGTTGATTTCCCGGCGCCGTTTGGCCCGACAATTACAACGATCTCGCGGTCGCCTAGGTCGATGGACACATCGAACAACACATCCGCGTCGCCATAGCCACCTCGAAGGTTGGCCATCTGGAGCGGGGCGTTCAATGCTTTGTTCCTGCTTTTTCGCCCAGATATGCTTCAAGCACCCTTGGATCCGACCGAACAGACTTAAAATCACCCTCAATGAGAACTCTGCCATCTGCCATGCAGATAACGGGGTCGCACAGCTTTTCGATCATCTCCATGTCGTGCTCGATGAGGATAAATGTATAGCCCCGCTCCTTGTGCAGGTAGGCGATCTTGTCTTCGATCTTGCGAAGGAGTGTGCGGTTCACGCCCGCCGCCGGCTCATCCAGCAAAACCAGCTTCGAATCAGTCATCATCGTCCGACCCAGCTCCAGCAGCTTCTTCTGACCGCCGGAGACGAGCCCTGCGAGCTGATCCGCAATATGCGTCAGCTCGATGAATTCAAGCACTTCCCAGGCCTTGCGTCGGGTTTCTTCTTCCACACGATGGACGCGACCGGGGGCGAACCAGTTCTGCAGAAGCCCTTCACCCGGTTGGTCTGGAGCAACCATCATCAGGTTCTCGATGACTGTTAGATGCTGAAACTCATGGGGAATTTGGAATGTCCTCACCAGACCTTTTGCAAAGCGCTTATCCGGGGTGAGGAACGTTATGTCTTGGCCGCAGAAGGTTATCGTCCCACCGGTCGGCTGATATGCTCCAGCGATCAGATTGAACAAAGTCGTCTTGCCCGCGCCGTTGGGGCCGATCAAGCCGGTGATCGAGTCCGACGGTATCGACAAGGTGCAATTGTCTATCGCGCAAAACGAACCAAAGAACTGCTTGAGCGCTTCGCAGTGCAGCATCGGCGCGCGCGTCATGGCATCGCGCTCGGCAGGCGAAGGTGCGAGCATCCCTTGCTTGCTCGTATCACCAGATAGCCACGCATATGGTCGAAATGTCTCAAGTCTGTTCCCCTGCCGCTTTGACTGCCCGGAACCGGCGAGCGCGGACATCTTATTGATTGCGATCATATCAGCGCAGGCGAAATTGGCTCTCTTGAAGAGGTCGTTTTTTTCATGACTCGGCCATCGACCCTCCTCTGCCAGTAGCGGACACCCAAGAAGGGTATTGCCCGGACCGTCATTGGGATGGCCACATCTCCTGGGTCAGCGAGAGGGTATGCGCGATACTGAGCGGAGCGTGTCTCAGCTGAGTTGAACCGGAAGGAGGCGACCTATGACCTATGAAACCGTCATCGTCGAAACACGCGGTCGGGTCGGGCTGATCACGCTGAATCGGCCGAAGGCGCTCAATGCCCTCAACTCGCAGGTCATGGCGGAAGTGGTGGCGGCGGTGAGCGGATTCGGCGCCGCCAACGGCGTTGGCGCGATGGTCATTACCGGCTCTGAAAAGGCCTTTGCTGCAGGCGCCGACATCAAGGAAATGCAAGCGATATCTTTCGCTGACGCCTACACGCAGGACTTCTTCGTTGGCTGGGAAGAACTCACCAGGGCGCGCAAGCCCATCATAGCGGCGGTTGCCGGCTATGCGCTGGGCGGCGGCTGCGAACTGGCCATGATGTGCGATTTCATCATTGCCGCCGATACGGCCAGATTCGGCCAGCCCGAGATCACGCTCGGTGTGATCCCCGGAATGGGCGGCTCGCAGCGCCTGACCCGTTTCATAGGCAAGTCTAAGGCGATGGACATGTGTCTGACCGGACGTATGATGGACGCTACCGAGGCCGAGCGCTGCGGACTGGTGTCACGGGTCGTGCCTGCCGGCGAACTGGTCGAAGAGGCGATCAAAGCTGCCGCCAAGATCGCCGATTTCTCGTTGCCGTCGGTGATGATGACCAAGGAAGCCGTCAACCGATCCTATGAGACGACGCTCGCAGAAGGCCTTCGGTTCGAGCGGCGATTGTTTCATTCGCTCTTTGCCCTTGATGACCAGAAGGAGGGCATGGCGGCATTCGCCGAAAAGCGAAAGCCTAATTTCACCAACCGCTAAGTCAACGAAATGGTAGCAGCGTTGTGTCAAAGCGATCCGGTTTTGCGCAACACTTCTCCCAATCTGGAGATACCCTCGACCAGCTGCTCGTCGGATTGCAGAGAGTAGCTCATTCTTGCATGGTTGGGCTCCTGCACAACTGGATAGAATGTTGCACCAGGAACGTAAGCGACCTTTGCCAACGGTAACGCTTTTTCCCTCAGGAATTCCCCGGCATTGAAGCCCGGACTAAACGTCAACCAGGTAAACAAGCCCCCGTTCGGATCGGTAAACGCCACTTCCTGCGGAAACTCTCCGCGCATCGTATCCAGCATGAGTGCTTTCTTGTGGCGATAGGTATTCCGGATCGACAATAGCAACGCATCAAAATCGCATTTATCCAGGAATGTCGACACCGCGAACATATTGAGTGTGCTCGTCTGCGTGTCGGCTGCCAGCTTGAGCAGTCCCAAGCTTTCAACGATTTTTTTTGAGGCTACGGCCCAACCGATACGCAGAGCTGGCGCTAAAATTTTTGAGAAGCTACCGAGATAGATCACCCGGCCCTCCGTATCCATACTCTTGATCGAAGGGACCTGCTCGCCTTGGTATCTCAGGTCACGATACGGGCTGTCCTCCAAAATGATGAGGTCATATTTGGTAGCCAGTTGGAGTAACTTCTTTCTGCGCTCGAGTGAGAGCGTCACGCCCGTTGGATTGTGGAAATCTGGGGTTGTGTAGAGCAACTTCGCTCGAGGAGTTGTTTTGAGAAGCTCTTCGAGCTCGTCGACGACCATGCCATTTTCATCAATGGGGACGGTCTTGTAGCGTGGCTCGAAGGGATTGAACGCGATAAGCGCCCCAAGGAATGTTGGGTTCTCCGTTATTATGAGGTCCCCTGCGTTGATCAGCATCTTTGCGACAAGATCGAGACCTTGCTGGGCGCCCTGCAAGATCAGCACCTCGTCTGCGGTGCATGCCGTTCCTTCCCGTTTCATTTTCTCAGCCAGTTGCTCCCTCAACCGAGGTAATCCGTTGGAGAGCGTATATTGCAGCACATTTCGCCCATTTTCGGAGATAGCGCTCTGGAAAATGCCCCTCAGCTGTTCAACTGGAAAGAGATTTGGGTCGGGATATCCACCGGCAAATGAAATGATCTCGGGATTTGCGCCAAACTGCAGAAGCTCACGTATGGCAGATGGCTTCACGATTTTCATGCGGTCGGCGAAATTTACTTCCAAAATCTTTCTCCATTCTATCTTCTCGTAACGACAACATCGATGATGCTGATCGCAGATAGTGCGATCTCTTATCAGAAACGTGAGAGCCAGTTATGTAGAAAGCTGCCATCCTTTTCGTGAAACAGCCATTAATCCTCTCGTCTGCCAGTGGATTGTTGGCTTCGCGCTGCGAGGGTCGTAAGGGAGAAGTTGGCTACTTAAATACCTGGCGTTCGACCTTGTTGGCTGAGGATGTCTTTATCAGCCGCTCGCAGCGTTCCGTGCTGACAATTTCGTCACTGAAACTTCCGCGCGGCCCAACGCAGATACACATTGCTTGCGTCGTTTCGGACGCGGGTTCCGTCGCAACTGCGGCGGTGTAGAGCGTCAAGCCGCAGGGTCCGCTGACTCCGCGTGGTTGGATGATCGGCAGCCAATATTACCGGAAATGCGAGCATGAGCGATTGGGCAGGGCCATTCGCAGAGGGCTATCCAAGCACACTCAAGCGATCGTGACATCATGCAATCAGACAATCTGTCAAATTTTGATTGACGGTCAAGCACCCTTTCTGTAGCGTTTAATACAAAGGCCGCGAGGGGTAAAGGCCGGTGACAAGGTTGGATGGATGCGCCGGTGGGAGGCTCAGGGCTTCCCGGGC
>NZ_JAFKIC010000206.1 GCF_017306585.1 Mesorhizobium sp.
TCGAGAATTGGCGAAAGCCGGAGGGACAGCCAATCTCCCTCCTTCAGGGGGAGATGTCCGGCAGGACAGAGGGGGGCGCCGTAGAGCGCTACCTTCGCACAGCTCGCGATTTTTCAAACGGCTCAATCGTCGGTGGCCGGGGTCAACTCAAGCTCCGCCGGCGTCAGCCCCTGGCGCAACTGGCTCAGCCGGAACTCATCCACCCAGTAGGCCTCGCCGTCCACCAGCACGCGGGCGCTGTAGGCGCCGTCGGCGAAGCTCTGCGCGGTGATGTAGACCTTATGAGCGTCGAGCGCCTTGCGCACGGCGGCGCGCTTGGCATTCTGGCCGGTGACGGGACTGAACATGACGCTGCCCTCGGTCGCCTCTCAAACGCAACATGGCCGCTCCCGCGGCACGGCGACGCCCCAAGGATGACGGAGACCCGTCCTCCTGTCAATTTGGCCTTACGAACCGCTGCTGTTGAGCTTCGTGCCGATCGCGGTGAACTTGGCGTTGATGGCATTGCCGAGCGCGCCGGCGCCGGTGATGATAGCAAGCGCGATAAGGGCGGCGATCAGGCCGTATTCGATGGCGGTCGCGCCGGATTCGTCCCGGATGAACCGGGAAACTGTTGCTGGCATTGCAAGCCCCTGATGACTGATCCCTCACGCAACCCTATAGCGACCGCAGGTTGCGGTTCGGTTAAGTTTTGCCAGCCTTTTTAAGGTGTTCCGGGGCCGGGTTGAATCAGGATCCGAAGTCTCGTCGCGGATTGCCGGCCCGCGAACGGATCAGTTCTTCAATCGCCGCATGCGGCGCATGACGCCCTGCACGGCCTTGAACAGCGCCGGCCTGGAGCGCACGTAAAGCTCGGTCTTGCCGCGCAGCCTGATATAGGCTGTGGCGCCCCTGCCCTTCAGCGTCATCGCCTGGCAGAGCTCGGCGAGCACCGCGCTCGAGGCGCCGATATGCTGCTTGTAGCCCTGGCTGCCCACCGACAGGTCGAAATAATCGAGCCCCTGGGAGCGCGCCCACATCATCAGCTTGCCGATGGTCGTCAGGCCGGGCGATACGTTGGGCACGGCGTCCTGGTCGATGCCGAGCAGCAGCGCGTGCAAGGTGCCTTGCTTGATCAGCACATAGATGGAAGCAAGCCATGCGTCGCCGACGCGCAGGCCGAACAGCCGCACCGAACCATCCGACAGCCCCCGCAAGGCGGCGGCGCGATAGAACTCGACGACCGGCGCCTGCGTCAGCAGATCGAAGCGGCCGAGTTCGCGAAAGCGGTTGAGCCTGAGCTCCAGCAGCGTGGCGAAATGCTGCTCCACCATGGCGGGCGTCTCGGCTTCCACCAAGGCGAGGCCGCCCATCTGTTCGAAGCGGCGGCAATGCTTGTGGAAGTTCTTCGAAAACGACGCCTTGCAGATGCGCTTGATCAGCGTCTCGGGATCGCCGTCCATGGCAAGGCCCGAAGCGATCTGGATGGAATCGCGCGACGCCGAAAGCAGCGCCAGCGGATTGGCGACGCCGTGAATCTCCTGCGGAATGCCGGCGACATGGATACGGTCCGCCGGCGGCAGCACGGCGCGCACCGCCGCCCAGGCGGCGTCAGCGCTTTGTGTCGTCCACGGCCTGGTATCGGCCAGCAGCGGCGCCGAGTAATCGCACACGCCGCAGCTCAGCCATTCGATGACATAGTGGCCGAGCGCCCGGCGCCGCATCAGCGGCAGAAGCATGACCGGAACGCCGGTGGCCGCGTCGTTGACCTCGACGACCAGCAGGACCGCGCTTTTGGGCATCAGCCGTTCGGCGATCCCCGTCACCCAGTCGAAACCCTGGTGACCGGTGCACAGGCCGGTCGCCTCGAACCGCCGCCACAGCAGCTTGACGCTGTCGAAACTGGTGTGCAGCCGCGCCGTATAGCGCACAGCGCCCACGCCGACCGTGGCCGGAGCAAGCAATCCGTCCGGCGTGTCGGTCATCGCGGCCTTTCTCACTGCCTGGCTAGCCAAGCGCTTCTCCTACTGTTCTGGCCCGCCTTCCCGGCATCCTCCACGCAAGCGCCTCACACCCCGCATCGTTCCCTGCGCCGCTTTCAGCAGCCTCGGGTTTGAGCGAACGAAAGCCTCGGTCCGGCTGCGGAAATTGATGGCGGTGCTGGCCGCACTGCCCCGCATCGTGAACCCGTGGCAAAGTTCGACCAGGACCGAACCCTTGGCGCCCAAATTTCCCTTGTAGCTCTGGCTGCCGACCGAAAGGTCGAAATAACCAAGGCCCTGCTCGCGCGCCCAAACCATCAACCTGCCCATGATCGCAAGTCCGGCCGACACATTCGGCGCCACGCTCTGATCCATGGCTATCATGAGAGCATGAACAGTGCCTTGATGAACCATGAGATATTGCACCGCGATCAGCGCTTCTCCCACACGCAGGCCGAACACACGCACCGATCCGTCGGCCAGGCCCCGGATCGCGGCATCGCGGTAGAAATCGACCACCGTTTCCTGCGTCAGAAGGTCGAACCGGGCAAGCTCGCGAAAACGGGCGAGCCGCATGCGCACCAGTTCGCCGAAGATCTTTTCCACCTCGGCCGGGTTGGCGGCCTCGACAAGCTCGACGCTGCCGATGCGCTCGAGCCGGCGCCAGTCCTTGTTGAACTCCTTGACGAAGGAGGGCCTGCAGACGCGCTTCAGCAACGTCTCCGCTTCACCGTCGATTGCAAGGCCAAAGGTGCTGTGGATGGAATCGCGCGCCTCCGCGAGCAGCGCAAGCGGATTGGCGACGCCTTGGATCTCGCGCGGAATCCCCGTTATGTGAAAACGGTCGGCACGCGGCAGCACGGAGCGGACCGCCGCCCATGCGGCCCGCGCGGAGTGCGCGGTCCAGGGCGTGGTATCAGCCAGAAGCGGCGCCGAATAGTCGCAGACGCCACAGCTCAGCCATTCGACGACCCGATGGTGAAAGGCACGCCGCCGCATAAGCGGCACCAGCATCCGGCACGCGCCGGTGGCGGCGTCGTTCACCTCGACGATCAGCGGCTCGGCGCCTTCCGGCATCAGGCGAGCAACGATTGCCTCGACCCAGGCATAGCGCTGGTGACCGGTGCAGATGCCGCTCTCCTGAAGCCGCAGCCAGAGCGGCCGGACCGTTTCGAGGCTGGTGTGCAGGCGCACGGTGAAAGCATCGTTGGCCGCGACCGGATGCAATTCCAGCCCGTCGGCCGAACTGGTCGGCACGGCAATTTGCACTGCCTCGACTGCCACGTCCCTCTCCTATCGTTTCGCCGGCGCGAACGTGACCGCCCGCCGCCACGACCCGAGCAGGCTGTTGCGCTGCTTGTCCGGGTGCTCGATGTTCCACATGCGGTGATGCGCGAAATACCAGGACAGCGCCAGCACGAAGGTCTCGGAGACCGCCGAACCCAGCAGCGCCCATGGCGGAGACGCGATTGCGAGCAGGATGGCGATCAGCGCCAGCCCGACGATCGCGCCGCCCATGGTGATGAACGCCACGATGCGGAAATCGCCGAGGATCTCCAGCACGATGCGCGGCATGATGTAGAGCATGATCGGCACGAAATTGGCGATCACGAACAGCCCGATGAAGCCGACCGAGGCATCCTGGAGGGCCTGCGACTTTATCATCGGCAGCACGAACAGGATGGCGCAGCCATAGGCGAGGCCGCCGAGCCCCATGACCAGCGACCACATCTTGGCCTGCGCCCAGACGCGGCGCGTCTCGTTCCTGCTCATCAGCTTGGCGAGCTCGGGCTGCGTCATGTTGACGAAGGCGAGGCTGATGATGCGCAGCGGCGCGAACAGCACCAGCACCGCCGCCAGCGGCGCGTAGGCGGCCGGCCCGGCGATGCCGGCCACCAGCAGCGCCAGGCACTGGCCCTGTATGTTGGTGGTGGTGGCGCTGAAGGCCGACCAGCAGAGCTGCCGCCAGAGCTTGGCATAGCGCCGCCGCGTCGGCATGCGGAAGGAGACGCGCAATGTGCGGCGCGCCAGGCGCACCAGAACGGCAATGCCCAGCACGTTCGCCGCCGCGAGCGCGTAGAACACGCTCTGCAGCACATCGCTCGCCATCCAGACCGCGAGCGCGGCCAGGAGCGTGCCGCCGATGGTGAAGGCGGCGTCGCTGATCGACACGATGACCTGCTGGCGGCGGGCGAAGAAAGCCGTGCGCATATGGCTGCGCAGCGACCAGGCGCCGACGAAGCAGCCGGCGGCGAGCCCGCTTGGGTCACCCAGCAGATGCATCAATATGCCGGTGCCGAGCGCCATCAGCAGCGCCACCACCAGCGCCGCCGATCCGAAGGCCACGTCATGGGCGTCAACGCCCGCCTTGTTGGTGCTCTTGCCCATCCATATCGAGGCGGGCACGGCGGTCAGCGACCTGATATAGGACAGGCCGACGCCGCCCATCACCATGGCGATGGCGAACAGGCCGTAGCCCTGCGCCGACAGCATGTGCAGCAACATGATGTTGAGCGCGAAGTGAAAGCCGCTCTGCATGGCCTCGCCGCCGATCATCAGCACGAGGCGCCGCACGAGATGGGCGGGGAATCTCACGGCCGTGTCTCCGCCTGGCGCGCGGTTGCCGCCCTGCCCGGCCTTGCCGCTGTCGTCTTGAGCTTGTCGGCGGCGATTGCCGCGATGGCGGCTGCCGCGACCGGCTCGCTGAAGATCGTCTCATAACGCTTGCGCCCGGCGGCGACGAAACCGCGCCACGCTTCTGGAGCGATGATGATCTCCCGCAGTTTCGCGGCCAGCGCGGCGGCATCGCCGGGCGGGACATGCCAGCCGGTCTCGCCATCGGCCACCACCTCGACCAGCCCGCCGATCGCCGACACCAGCGGCGGCCGGCCATAGGCCATCGCCTCGATGGCGACGCGGCCGAGCGATTCCGGGCGCCGCGACGGCACGGTGACGATATCGGCCCAGCGGTAATGTTCCGAAGGGTCCGGTATGAAGGGCAAGGCGCTGACCTGTCCGGCCAGGCCCATGGTCTCGACCAGTTCGGCCAGCGCGCGTTCGCGCTCGATGCTTTCGAAGGCGCTGCCGACCAGCCGCACCTCGACCCTCGACTTCAGCTCCGCCGGCATCGAGGCGATCGCCTCGAGCAGCACTTCCTGACCCTTGATCCGGTTGATGCGGCCAAGCAGCAGCACGCGCAGCGGACGCTTGCCGTCATAGGTCATCGGCTCGGGCGCGGCCGGGCCGGCGACGCCATTGTAGACGACATGGGAGCGCGCTGATTTGGGCTCGCCGAACGTAGCGCGCGTGGCGCGCGAATTGAAGATCAGGTCCGCGTGGCTCCAGTGCATAAGCCCGACCAGCACCCTGCGCATGGCGCCTTCCGGAATTTCGTGGATATGCAGCACCGCCTTGCGGGGGAGAAAGCGTGCGGCCAGCGCGTAGTCGGCGACGATGGAGGTGTTGACATAGGTGAGGTCGCAGGCGCGCATCCGCCGCCATGCCCTCAGCACCGCGAAAGGCAGCCGCGCCATTTCGATGGTGGCAAGGCGCAGGATCGCCTGCCGCCGCAGCACCCAGAGCGGCTCGAAGACGATCCGGCTGGCATGGGGTTCGAGAATCTGGACGATCGGTCCGCTTCGCGGCAGCACCACCTCGATGTCGGCGGACGGAAACGCGGCGCGCAACGCAGCCACGCTTTCGGCGAAGCTGCGGTCGGACCCGTAGAGTTCATAGCCCTGATGGATGCAGGCAATCCGCATATTCACATGCATCTTTCTGTCAGGGGTGGTTTGACGATCCCGCCGCCTGACGGTATCAGCGACCGGTAACTTCAAGTCCAACACCCCTTTGGACTTCACTGGTTGCCAGTATGGTCAAGACACGGAAGTAGAGCCGGATCACCACACCAATGCTGCACGCCTCCGCCGATTTTGGCGCACAGAAGCCTTCGAGCAAGGATCATGCCGGGCCTGATTTGTCTGTTAGCTGGTCGCCAGACGCCGGCAATGCCTCGTTTCGATACACATACGAGCGGAAAGTTGACCGATAGTGAAACAACCCGGGCGTTTGGAAGAAATATTTTACAACCCTAATGCAATGATGGCCGGGACTGAGTCTGGCGGGCACGCCGCAAGGCCGCGGTTTTTGAGATGATTGAGCCTTCCACAGCGGATCGAGCGGACCCGAAAGCGCCAACGGACATGAAACCGGAACAGCCCTCCATCCTGATCCTGGGAACACGCGGCATCCCCGCGGCCCATGGCGGCTTCGAAACCTTCGCCGAGAAGCTGGCGCTTTTCCTGGTCGCCCGTGGCTGGAAGGTCGGCGTCTATTGCCAGGAAGAGGTCGAGCGGGTGGACCGGAGGGTGCGCACCGAAACCTGGAACGGCATCGACCTCATCCACGTGCAGGTCGCCTCGAAAGGTCCGCGCGCGACGCTGGAATTCGACTGGCAATGCGTGCTCGACGCCGCGCGCCGGAACGGCGTGTGCCTCGTGCTCGGCTACAACGGCGCGGTCTTCCTGACCTGGCTCAGGCTGATGCGGCGCAAGGTCATCACCAACATGGACGGCATCGAGTGGCGGCGCCCCAAATGGGGTCCGGCGGCGCGCAGCTGGTTCTGGCTGAACGAGTGGATCGGCGCCTGGGCCTCGCACCGCCTCGTCGCCGACCATCCCGTCATCGCGGACCACCTGGCGACGCGCCGTCCGCGCAAGGCCATCTCCACCATCACCTATGGCGCCGACCCGGTGACGTCGGCCCCCGAAGCGCCGGTGCGCGCGCTCGGCCTCGAGCCAGGCAAATACCTGATCTCGATCGCGCGCATCGAGCCCGACAACAACATCCTGCCGATCGTCGAGGCCTTTCGCGGTCGGAAGAGCGACATGAAGCTGGTTGTGCTGGGCACGCTGTCCGACAAGATCCCCTATCATGTCGCGGTCCGCGAGGCGGCTGATGCCTCCGTGGTGCTGCCCGGCGCCATCTACGACCAGGCGGCGGTGAAGGCGCTGCGCTTTCACGCGCGCGCCTATATGCACGGCCACACGGTCGGCGGCACCAACCCGTCGCTGGTCGAGGCGCTGGCCGCCGGCAACATGGTGATCGCGCACGACAATCCCTACAACAGGTGGACCGCCGGCGCCGCCGCCATCTTCTTCAAGGACAAGGCAAGCTGCGCCGAGGCAATGCGGCGGGCGATGGAGGATGACGCGCTGGTCGCGGCCTGCGGCGGGGCGGCCCGTACGCGCGCCCGCGAAGCCTTCCGCTGGGAGGACGTGCTGCTTGCCTATGAGAACGAGGCCTACCGGCTGCTCGGCGTGAAAGCGGCGCGGCCGGCGGCGATCGACCGCCCCTCGCCCGGCGCGGTATGACCGGCTGGTCGCGGCGGCGGCTGCTGGGGACGGCGCTCTCCACGACGCTTGCGCCCGCCATGGCCGCGATCGCGGCGCTCCCGTCCACGCGGCCGGCGCGTGCCGCGACCGGTGAATGGCGCTTCCGCCGGGGCGTCAACGCCTGGCCCTGGTTTGCGCTGACGCGCGCATTTCCCGCGCCGCGCACCGATTATGCCTGGCCGCCCTTCCAGACGCAGCGCCCGGTGCCGACGCCAGACGACCTGCGCCGGCTGCGCGCCAGCGGCCTCGATTTCATCCGCCTGCCGGTCGATCCCGGCCCGTTCCTGGCAGGCGACGCGGCCACGCGCGGCAAGCTCCTGGACATGCTGGACGCGGCCGTCTCCGCCGCGCTCGACGCCGGGCTTGGCATCATCGTCAACGTGCAGGCCAATGCCGCTACCCATTACTGGAACCCCGACCGCATGGTTTCCAGCACCGCCGCGCCGGAATTCGAAGCCTATCGCGGCCTGGTCGGCGAACTTGCCGGCCGGCTGCAGCGCTTTACGCAGGACATGGTGGCGCTGGAGCCGGTCAACGAGCCGGCGCAATCCTGCGATTCCAACGTCTGGGGCCACGTCCAGGCCGCACTGCTGACAGCCGCCCGGGCATCGTCGGCGACCTTGCCGCTGGTGGTCACCGGCGGCTGCGGCTCGATGGTGAGCGGGCTGGCAGCGCTCGACCCGGCGCCGCTCTCGGCCTTCGAGCCGATCCTGTTCACCTTCCACTTCTACGAGCCCTATCTGTTCAGCCACCAGGGCGCGCCGTGGATGCGCGAGCCGGTCTATCGTTCTCTCAACAACGTGCCGTGGCCGGCCTCCGCCGGCTCGCTGGAACAGACGCTGGCCTCGGTCCGGGCGCGCATGGCCACGGATACCGAAACCTCCGAAGCGGACAAAAAAGCGGCCTACGCCGAAACCGAGCGCGTGCTGAAGGTCTATTTCGACGCCAGGCCCGACCGCTGGTTCATCGACAAATATCTCGCCCAGGCGCGCGCCTGGGCCGATGCCCACGGCATAGCGCCCGAGCGCGTCATCATGGGCGAGTTCGGCGCGCTGCGCACCGACGCCCGCTACACCGCCGCCCCCAACCCCGACCGCGCCCGCTACATCTCGGACGTCAGGCAAAGCGCGGAGGCCGCCGGCTTCCCCTGGGCCTTCTGGGACCTCTTCGACGGCATGGGCATGATGGACGACAAAACCCGCGTGCTGGACCCGGCGATGGTCGAGGCGCTGGGGTTGAGGATGGTGGAGTAGCCCTTAGCTTCGTCATCCTAGGGCGGAGCAAGGAGCGAAGCGACGCGCGCAGACCCTAGGATCCATGCCGCGACTCGCGAACGCTACCACGGCGCAGAACGTCACCATCCGGTGCCGCGAAAAAGTTCGAACCATTCCGGATTGGTCTTCTCGATCAAGTCGATCTTCCATTGTCGTGACCAGCGTTTCAGCGACTTCTCGCGCTGGATCGCATCGGTTATGTCGAAATATTCCTCGTACCAAACAAGGCGTTGCACGCCGTAGCGGCTGGTAAAGCCCGCGCCTTGGCCAGACCTGTGCTCGGGCATGCGGCGTCCGAGGTCGTTGGTGACGCCGATGTATATTGTGCCGCGTTTCTGGCTCGCAGTCATGTAGACATACCCGGTCATGCTTCGATTCTAATCTGGTGTTGTTTGAGGTGACAATTCTGGATCGCTGCGTCACTCGATCGGCGTCGCGGCATGGATCCTAGGGTCTGCGCGCGTCGCTTCGCTCCTTGCTTCGCCCTAGGATGACGAAACGCGTGGGTGCGTCTGCACTCTTCGCCCCACCACCACCGGCCGATACAGCACCAGCGAACTTGGTCATGATCGTCGTCTAACGGCGCTTCGGACGAGGCTTGGGCGACGCAGCATGCAAGCTATCTGTGAGATCGCGCAGCTTCCGGGCATTGACGACATCCGAGCCCATATAACCGATGAAGCAACTTCGAATTTTCTCGCGCATCAACATTGCGGAAGGACAGCGCAGCGTTTGGTGGCCTTCTGCCATGAAGAGCCAGTCAATGAATTGTTCTGCTGTTACCTTGCCTCGCTCGGGAAAGAAGTCGGTAACATGCACAAAACCTTCTTCTTGTAAGCTCCCGCAATAGCCATAGCCCACGCAGACAGCCCTCATTAGCCCGTCGAAGTCTGGTCTATTTGGCATAAGGAAACCCGGCAACCGGGTCGAACTGGCGATGCGTCAATCAATCATGCAGATCGCACGCTCGTCAATGCCGAGCTTTGTCTCCAATCCAACCAACCCGGTCGTTTGCATTTATGAGCTCACGTCCTAGGGTCTGCGCGCGTTGCTTCGCTCCTTGCTTCGCCCTAGGATGACGAAAGAAGGGGAGAGCCTGACGCTAACGGCGGAGGTCCAGCCGCGCTTTCATCCCCCTCAGAACACCATCTTCAACCCGACATTGGTGTCGATGCTGGCATTGTTGTTGAAGGCGGTGCCGTTGATGGCGCCATGGAGCGAGACGGTGTCGGTCATCTTCCAGTCCCCACCGAGGCCAAAGGTGGCGCCGAAGAGATTGGCGTCGCCTCCCGCCACGGTCGAGTCGATGCCGAGAAGGCTGACATTCGTTCCCGAGCCCTGGATGCGGTGCAGGCCGACGACGCCAACGGTGGTGAAGAGGCTCCAGCGCGCATTGTCGAACTGGAGCTTGGCCAGTGCCCGCTCCTCCAGGAAGCCGGTATAGTGCCGGGATACCGTCATGTCGGCGCTCGAACCGGTTTCGCTGTAGCCTTCCGCGTCGACGCCGAGATAGCGGACGCGCAGTTGCGGCGTCAGGCTGACGCCGGGCCGCAACGCGACATGATAGCCAACGGCGAGCTCGGGCGAGAAGAAGGTCGAGCCATAGTCGCCGCTGGCCGTCTCAGTGGCGAGGCCGTTGGTGATCAGGCGCTCGGAACGGTTGGCGGCATAGCCGCCGGTAAGATTTCCCTCGACAAAGGCGGCACCGGGCGACCAGCCGCCATAGAGCCCGGCATAGTACCATTTCGACTTGAGCGAGGCGTCGCCGTCGGTCTCGGTGCGGCTGTCGGCGAGACCGAAGAAGCCGCCGAGGCGCAGCGTGTCCGAGACGCGATGATCGCCGCCGAAGGCGACGCCGACGAAATTCATCCAGGAGGAGGCATTGGCCGCGTCCTGCGAGACGGTGCTCCGCCCGACCAGGACCCGCGACCAGACGATGTTGCCGGCGGCATCGCCGATGGCGCCGTTGGAAAAGTGCGAGAACGCGTTTTCCTGGCCTGAACCGGGCAACGCCGCGGAGGCAAATCTCCGGTCGACGGCATCGTCGTCGGCATAGGCGAGCGCGCCGCCGGAGGAACCGGCGACCGGCAAGGACGCCGACGACTGCGAAAGCGCATCGCTGGCGAGGCCCGAGAGCGAGCGGGTGATGTCGAGCGCGCTGCGCGCGCCGGCCTGCACCGCGGAACCATCGGCGACGATGATCTGGTCTGGCTTCACGACATAGGCGCTGCCGGCGGTGACGATCGTGTTGTCCGCGGCATCGTAATTGGCGACATCGAGGATCCAACTGCCATGGCCGAAGCGGGTAGTGTTGCCGCTGGTGCCGGCATAGTCGATCGCGCCATCGAAGCGAGCCCCCTTGTCCAGGCCGACGCTGTTGCCGTTTCCATGCAGCAGGACCGCGGCAGCACCACCCGAGATGAGGCCTGTATTGGTCAGCGTGAGGGCGTCATTGGCGTAGACGCCGTATCGGGTGCCCGCGATGGTCCCCGAATTGTCGATGGTCGTCTTGGTGACCTGTGAAGAGACGCCGTCCATGCCGGTGATCGTGCCACGGTTGGTCAACGCCAGGGACGAGGCTGCAGCCGAGTTTCCAGCATAGACGCCAAATATGCCCGTGCCGCCGATGGCCCCCGAATTGTCGATCGTCGTCTTGGCGGCTTGTGACAAGACCCCGTACAAGCCGGTGATCGTGCCACGGTTGGTCAATGCCACCGACGTGTTGGCAGCCAAGTCGTAGGTATAGATGCCAAAGACGCTCGAGCCGCCGATGGTCCCCGAATTGTCGATCGTCGTCGTGGCGACTTGCGAATAGACGCCGAATGTGCCCCCCGTGATCGTACCGCTGTTGGTCAGCGCCAGAGACGCGTCGGCGGAAGCACTTTTAGCATAGATGCCAGCAGTGTCGGCGGTGATGGTCCCCGAATTGTCAACCGTCGTCGCGGCGACCTGCGAATAGACGCCGTACATGCCGGTGATCGCGCCACTGTTGGCCAAGCTCAGAGAGGAGCCGGCCGACGTGTCGTCGACGGAGATGCCGTAGCCCACATTGCCGTCGATGATGCCCGAATTGGTGATCGTATTGGTGATGCCCATGCTCGCCACGGCGATGGAGGTGGCATCGCCGGCCAGGAGGCGGATCTCGCCTGAATTGTCGAGTGTCAGGTTCCCGCCGGTAGACAAGGCTGCGTATTTGCCCGAGATCGTACCGGTATTGGTGGCGGTCAGGTCATTGAACGCGAGGATGCCGATATAGGTGTCGCCAAGTATCGTGCCGCTGTTCGTCAGGGTGAGGTTACGGCCCCATATCCCAGAATAACTGCCCTCGATCGTGCCATCGTTGACGATCGTCGACGACCCGCCAAAGGAGTTCAATTGGATCGCCGTGCCGGAGGTCGCATTGATGCTGCCGCCGACACGATTGGTCAACTTCAGAGCGCCCTGCAGGAACAGTCCGGTGCCGCCGACGATGCCGCCTGAATTGTCGATCGTGGTGGAGTCCGAGCTCGACGTATCACGGATGCCGAAGCTTCCCCCACTGATCTCGCCCGTCACGCTATTGGTGAGGTCGAGATGGCCGCTCGCGTAGATGCCGACGAAATCGCCGTCGATCCTACCGTCGTTGAGGATCGTCGAGACGCCGCTGCTGCCCAAGCGAATGGCGGTGCCGCTCGTTCCCAAGATGGCGCCGCCGGTGCGGTTGGTAAGGGTCAGCGCCCCCTGCAGGTCGATTGCCGGCGTCCCGTAAATCGTGCCGGCATTGTCGATCGTGGTGGTGTCGGTGCTCCCTGTATCACGAACGCCGCCCCCTCCGATCATGCCCGTCGCGCTATTCGTCAGGTCGAGATCGCCATTCGTGACGATGCCGCAGATCACCGTCGCATTGGTGTAGGCTCCGCTGGTGGCCGGCATCAGGCAACTGCCGCGCGCCACCACGGGCGCGGCGAGAAGCGCAAGGGTCGATGCGGAGGCAAGGAGAAACGGCTTGATCTGCAAGGGGCGGGTTCTCGGAGGCTGGAACTGTCCCACCCTTGCCACGAATCCGTTGCGCAATCTTCACGTTCCCGACAACCGCATCAGACTATTTCTGGGAGCAGTTTTGCGGCTGAGTGCCTGCCACCGGCATGCCGATATTCGTGGTAAAGTGGAGCATCCGTCGCCGCCTAGGACGACTAGGCGCTCGGCTGCGTTTGGGGCCGCCCCACCGCCACCACCACCGGCCGATACAGCACCAGCGCCATCACCACGAACTTGGTCAGCAGCGTCGTCTTCGAGGCGATGCTTTCGGAGGTGTTGAGCAGGATCAGCCAGCCGATCATCAGGAGCCAGATGCCGGGGCCGCAGCGGCGGGCGACCTCGTAGAGGAACAGGGCCAGGCTGAAGAAGATCAGCAGGGTGAAGAAGGCACCCTGGTAGATGGTCATGCGGATCACCGGGTTTTCGATGCCCTGTTCCAGCCCGCTGATGCGGCGCAGGCTCTCGACAAGGTCGATATCGGGACCGACGATGATGTCGCGCAGCTCGAAATGGTTGAACAGGTCGAACATCTCGACGCGGGCGTTGGCGCTGCCGGAATCCGAGACGAAGCGTTCGAGCAGCGCGTCGAAGAAGCCGTAAGAGGCCGCGACCGCGATGACCACCGGCACCAGCGCGGCGAGGATGAAGCCGAGCGCGGCGCCGAGCAGGTTGATGCGGCCCGTGCGCAAGGTGCGCAGGCCCTGGATGAGCATGTAGCAGCCGCCGAGCGCGATGGTCAGCACCATGGCCGAGCGACCGCCGAAGGCGACCAGCGCCGCGCATTGCAGGCCGATCAGCCCGAGCCGCAGCGGCGTCGGCAGCGAGCGCGCGCCCGAAAGCAGCGACAGCACATAGATCGAGGTGACCGTGGCGTTGGCGAGCGGATGTCCCTGGAGCGCTGTCGAGCGCAGGTCGGTCATGAACGCCTCGCCGTCGAGGCGATAGGGAAAGATCAGCGTCTTGGTGGCGAATTCGAACAGCGCCAGCAGCGCGTTGGCCGTCATTACCACATGCACGACCTTCTGCAGCCGGCCGAAGGTCTTGTCGTCAGCTTCCGCGAGCATCATGACCAGCAGCGCCGGCGCCACGAACGTATCGATCATGCCGGCCATGCCGGGCCGCTGCCGCAAGATGACGACGATGAGCAGCACGATCGAGATGACCGCCATCAGCGTGCTGGCCGGCCGCCTGTCGGCGACCGAGACCATATAGCCGATGGGATTGCCGAAGGTGCAGGCCCGCCAGGCAAAGAGAAGCACCAGGAGATAGGTCGAAGGATGGATCTTGGTGGCCGGGTTGCCGATCAGGCCGTCATAATTATAGCCCACCAGCCACAGCATGCCGCCAGACACGCTGAACAGCACCGCCACCATCACCACCAGGCCGGATTGCGTCACCCAGTCCATGGACGCGCCGGCGCGCGGCGCGGCGGCGCCACGGCCGGAAGCGGCCCAGCTGGCGGACATGTCAGGCCGCCTCGTCGACCAGCAAGGCGCCGGTCGGCAACCGCCCCATCACCGAGATCGCCTCCGAGGTCGCGTTGACCTCGCGCATCGACGTCGTGTTCAGCGTGGCGACGAGCACGATCTCGTCGACCATGGCGACCAGCGGCGAAGCGTTGAGATTGTCGGCCAGCGCGCCGCCGTCGACGACCACCAGCTGGAAGTCGCGGCTCGCCTGCGCCAGCATGTGCTGCGTGAAATAAACGCCCTGCGCTTCCGAGAACGCGGCCGTCTGCCGGCCCCGGCCCAGCACCGCGACATTGCTGCCGGGCGCGTTCTGGCTCACCGCCTGGAAAGCGTATTCGCCGCGCAGCACGTCGAGCAGGCCGGGCTGCGGCTCCTTCTTGCCGCTGGCGGCATTGGTGTCGATGTAGAGCACGCGGCTGCCGCGCGCGGCCGCCGCATTGGCGAGCAGCCGCGCCACACGGCCGCGCTGGGCGGCATCCTCGGGCGGCGAGGTCACCAGGATCGACGGCACCAGCGGCCAGTTCGGCGGGCGCCGGCTGGCGGCGAACAGGCGCCGCAGCGCCAGCCCGGCGACGGCGTCCATCTTCTGGTTGGCCGTGGTCGCGGCGCGGCCGAAGGGCCACCAGCGACGGCCGCCGGACTTGCCCGGCAGGACGCCGAACACAGGCGCGTCGATGGCCGACTGCATCTGCCGGCTCGAAAGCACGGTGGGCGAGGAATATTCGGCGATCAGCGCCAGCCCGGTGCCCAGTCCCAGCCCGCCGAACAGGGCGCCGAACAGCAGGAGCGGCAGCGGCGGCCAGCTCTTCTTCAAGGCGGGCATGGCCTCTGAGATGATGCGCGCATTGGTGCTGTCGACATTGATCTGCTCGCGCGTTTCCTGCGCGCGCTGCAGGTAGGTGGCGTAGACCGAGCGCACCGCTTCGAGGTCGCGCTGCAATTCGCGCAGCCTGACCGAAGCCTGGTCGGTGTCGAGCGACTTGCTCTTCATGCCGGCGACCTTGGCCTCCAGCGCCTGCTGGTTGGCCAGCGCGCGCTCATAATCGGCATCGGCCGCCGAGGCGATGCGCGCGAGCTCGCGCGCGATCAGCGCACGCGTGTCGCGCAGCTGCTGCTGGGCCGCGATCAGCGCGGGGTGGCGCGGTCCGAGCTGCGTGCCGAGCTGCGAAACCTGATCGACGAGCGTCGCCTCCTGCGCCCGCAGGCTCGATATCGTCGACGAGCGCATGGCTTCCGAAGTCGCGTCCGGCGCGCCGCCCGAGCGGCGCAGCTGGTCGACCTGCGCCTTCAGCGCGGCGGTGCGGCTTTGCGCGGCCGAAAGCTGCGTGTTGATCTCGGTCAGTTCCTGGTCGCTGACCAGATTGCCCGCCGCCATCACCATGTTGTTGGCGGATTTGTAGGCCTCGACGGCGTTCTCGGCCGCCTGCACCCGCTTGCGCTGTTCGTCGAGCCGCGCGCTGATGGAATCGGAAGCGTCGGTGGCCATCTTGGCGCGCGCGCTCGCCTGGTCGGCCAGGTAGGCGCGCGCGATGGCGTTGGCCAGCATCGCCGCCTTGTCGGCGCTCTTGGCGGTGACGACCACGTCGAGCACCAGCACCTTGTCGGCGCGCTTGACCGCCAGGCGCCGGCGCAAGGCATCGAGCGTCTTGCCCGTCTTGTCGGTTTCGGCCGATCCCGAACCGAGCACGCTGCCCAACAGCCGCGACAGCAGGCCCTGCCCGTTGAACTCTGGATCCTCGGTCAGGTTGGTGTCCTTGATCGCGCGCAACAGCACGCCGCTCGACTGGACGACGGCAACCTGGCTTTCGACCATGGTGATGCCGCCATCGGGCGGCACGCGGCTCGGATTGACGTCGTTGGTGACCACCTGCAGGTCCTGCGGATCGACGATGATCTCGGCCACCGAACTGTAGAGCGCCGGCGTCAGCAATCCGTAGAGCAGCGTCAAAAGGGTCAGCAGTGCCGCGGTGGCCAGGATCAGGAAACGGCGGCGCACCAATATGCGCTTGAGGTCGCCGAGCTCGACGCTCGAGCCTGGCTGGGGCGGCGTCGGCCCCGGCTCCGGGACATAGTGAATGACCTCGGGAGCATGTTGTTGCGGCAACGAGAGCAGGGATGATTGCAAAGGTCGCTCCGACAACACTCCATGTGCCTGCAAGTTAAAATTGCGGCCTAACCCTAGCTATTCCTCCAACTGTTAAAACACTGTTAATTATGTTGGGAGCTCTTCTGATTTTTGGCACGGACTTTGCGTAGTAAAGGCACGGACGTGTTGACACGGGCGCAAGCGGCGGGAGACGGATGGAAATGGGGCAGCGTTTCATTTTGCCCCATCCACCCGGGCATCCCCGGTGCCCTGATTTCGGACACGACACGGATTTCGAACGCGACACGAGGGGTGCGACATGCGGGTGAGCCTGCGCCTGGACAGTGAATGCCTGCGTGAGGTCCACCTGACGCTGCTCAAGCGCCTGTCGGCATTGCCCGATGTCGAGGTGTCCGCCGATGCCAGGCCGGCCGCCGGCGGCGTTCCAGGCAACGCCGCGGCCCTGTTCCAGCTCGAGACTGTCATCCATGGCATGTCGGCGGATGGTGCGGCCAAACGCGTGCCGCCCTCCGCGCTGGCCCCCTACAAGAACTCTTCGACCGCCGCGCCCGATCTGGTGATCGACCTTTGCGGCGACGTGGCCCGCGACGGCGCGCGCGTCTGGCGCGTCACCTATGACGGCGCCGCCGGCGAAGCCGCCCTGCTGGCGGCGATCCTCAATGGCCGGACCCCGGTCGCCCGCGTCGAGGAGAATGGCGCCGCCATCGCCGAGGGGCGCCTCGGCACCGAATATGGCGGCGTCGCCATCGCTTCCTTCCAGGACATGCTGGCGCGCACGGCGAGCCTGATCGTCGCGGCCGTGACCGGTGCGGCTGGCGCCGGCCTGCCCGTATTGCCCGAGCCCGCGCAAGCCGCCGGGCCGGCGGCCATGCCTTCCGGCGCCAAGCTCGGCATCAGGGCCGGCAAGGCGCTGGCGCGGCGCATCGTCCAGAAAATCTACCACCTCTGCTACAACGCCCCGCACTGGAAAGTCGGCTGGCGCCAGACCAATGGAAGCGACCTTTACGACCTGCGCGCCCATCCCGCGACGGGATGGCGGGACCTGCCCGACGACGGCACCCGCTTCTACGCCGACCCGTTTCCCCTGCTTTACAAGGGACAGGTAACGCTGTTCGTCGAGGACTATATCCACCGCACCGGCAAGGCCGTCCTGTCCGCCGTGCCGTTCGGCCCGTCCGGCCCGGTCGGTCGCCCGGAGCCGGTGCTCGACCTGCCCTACCACCTCTCTTACCCCTTCGTCTTCGAACGCGACGGCGAGGTCTGGATGGTGCCCGAGAGCTGCGCCAACCGCACGGTCGACCTCTACCGCGCCACCGCTTTCCCCGGCGGCTGGGTCAAGGAGGCGACGCTCATATCCGATATCGTCGCCAGCGACGCCACGCTGGTCGAGCATGGCGGGCGCTGGTGGCTGTTCGCCACGGTGCGCGACGGCGGCGGCGCCTTCTCCGACGCGCTGCATCTTTGGTCGGCGCCGGACTTTCGCGGGCCCTGGACGCCGCATCCCAAAAATCCCGTGCTGGTCGACATCGCCTCGGCGCGCCCGGCGGGACGCATGGTCGAACGCAACGGCCAGTTGCTGCGCCCCGTGCAGGACTGCCGCAGGAGCTATGGCGCCGCACTCGGCATCGCACGCGTCACTCACCTTGATTTGACTGGCATGGAGCAGGTCGTGGAGACGATCTTAACCCCTGGGCCGCTATGGAATGGACGCAAGCTGCATACGCTCAACGAGGCAGGCGGCCTGGAATTCATCGACGGCTCGGCGATCGCGCCGCGCTGGAAACAACGGCCCGGCCGTTAAGGTAAACAAGTGTTACTACCGGCCACGCGTGCTGGTTGCTTGAGGTTGATAAAGGGCTGGAAGATAGTTTCCACCACAGATTGTGGAGAGAAACGATGACCAGCAGAAAGGGAAGCGACATGACCACCGCCCAGGCTGGCCCGGCCGAAGTCGACGTAGCGATCGTTGGCGCCGGAATGGCCGGCACCACCTTGGCCATGGTGTTGGGAAACGCCGGCCGCAAGGTGGCGCTGATCGATCCGCACCGCGTCCATCACGAAGAGTTCCGAGCTGAGAAGATCGGCATGAGCCAGATGCGGCAGTTCGAGAAACTCGGCATCGACAGGGCGATCATGCCTCTCGTCACCCCGATGAACGACATCTATGTCTTCCGCCTCGGCCAGTTGTTCGCACGCGAAAATAAGTGGGAATATGCCTTTTCCTACGGCGCGCTGATCAACGGCCTGCGCGATGCCCTGCCGCCGCAAGTGCCGCTGACCGTCGGCAAGGTGGCCGAGGTTTCGACCGGACCGGACCGGCAGCGCCTGGTGCTCACCGACGGCTCCGTCATCGAGGCCCGGCTGCTGGTGGTGGCCACCGGCTACAGCGAGGCGCTGCGTCGCGCCATCGGCGTCGAGCGCATCGAACTGTCGAAGGCGCATTCGATGGCGATGGGGTTCGATCTCGCAATATCGCCCAGGGATTGCCCCTATCAGGCCGTGACCTCCTACGGCAAGCGGGCCTCCGAGCGCATCGCCTACACCAGCGTCTTTCCCATCGGCGACAGGATGCGGGTGAACGTATTCCTCTATCGCAACCTCGCAGAATCCTGGACCAAGGCATTTCGCGAGGCGCCGCAGAAGATGCTGTGCGACCTAATGCCCGAGATCGCGGCGCAGTGCGGCAATTTCGAAGTGTCGGGGCCCGTCGACGTCAGGCAGGTCAGCCTGACCAAAACGCAGGGCCATCGCCGCGACGGCGTCGTCTTCGTCGGTGACGCATTCTGGACGACATGCCCGACGCCGGGCATCGGCATTGGCCGGGTGATGACCGACATCGATCAGCTCTGCACGGTCCACATCCCGAAATGGCTCGAAACGCCGGGAATGACGGCGGACAAGATCAACGCCTTCTATGACGACCCGATCAAGGTGGCCTCGGACGAGGAAGGGATGCGTCTGAGCATCTACGCCAAGCGCATCACCACCGAAACCGGACTGGAGTGGCGCGTGCGGCGCCTGCGCAACAATACGGCGCGGCAGCTTATGATCATCGGGCGCAAGATGCGCCATTTGGGATTGCGGCGGGAGCCCGGAATGGCGTGAGGGTCCTCCCACTCTTCTCGCGCCATCGAAGGCAGAGGCGTCTTCCCTTCTCCTTTCCCCGGGGAGAAGGGAAGCGCTCGCCGTTCGGCGCGCGTTGAAAAGCGCGGACAGGCGGACATCGCCAAAGCAAAAGGCGCGATCGACCGACCGCGCCTTCCGGTTTCTTCAGCACTATGCCGGACCGCTCAGGGCGGCGGCTTGCTCCCTGAGGGAGCGGCCGTGATGGCCGACAGCCGCTGGCGCTTCTGCCAGCTCGGCTTCTCGTATTTCTTCACCTAATATGCCCTCCGCGTTGGATGCGGCGCCAGAAGAACTGGTTCGTTGCCGGCTGTCAATTGTGCCAGGGCAGGCACTCGCGGCTTCGCCGGTGGAAATAAGCCCTGCCGGGCAGCCCGTCGTGCCATTCCAGATTCATCTATTGCTTATCGGCCACACCGCCGGATTTTAAACAGGGCCCGCCCCGGCCGCGCCGTTGACAATCATCGGCGACGCAGGAAAGGGTCGCGACTTGAGGGCAATAGGGGATAGTTTCATGAAGAAGACATATCAGAAGCCGGTTCTGCTGAAGCGCGAGAAGCTCTCGGCCGTCACGGCCATCTGCCCGACGTCGGTCTGCGTCTAAGGGCAAATCACCGCTTCAAGACACAAGCCCGCGGGCTCCGGCCGGCGGGCTTTTTCGTGAGCGCGCCGGACGGATGCGCTCCCCTCACCCCAGTCGCAGTCCGGCCTTGCGCGCCACCTCGCGCAGAAACGGCAGGCCGACGCCGATGACGTCGTCGGGATTCTCCGCCACCGGTCGCCACACGGCGAGGCCACCGGCAATGTCGACATCGACATGGTTCATGCTTTCCAGCGTGATGGCGCCGGTATAGCCGATGTCCGCGATGGCCTTCATGCAGGCGTCCCAGTTCAGCATGCCGCGCCCCGGCACGCCGCGATTGGCTTCCGAGACATGGACATAGCCGAGATAGGGCGCGGCGGCCTTGAAGCCGGCCTCGAAGCTCTCCTCCTCGATATGCATGTGGTAGGTGTCGAGATGGATGAAGATGTTGTCGGCGCCGACGCGTTCGATGATCCGCGTCGCATCGATGCCCCGGTTGATCAGATGCGTCTCGTAGCGGTTGCAGGGCTCGATGCCGAGCTTCAGCCCATGCGCCCCGGCGGCCCTGGCGGCGCGGACGAGGAAGCGGCACATGCCGTCGATTTCGTCCGTGGTCGGCGCGCGGCCTGAGGTCTTGCCGATCGTGCCGTAGGTGACGCCGCCGAGGGCTGCGCTGCCCACCGCCTCGCAGACGCCGAAGGCCGGTTCGAGGAAGGCCAGCGCCTCATCCGGCCGCGCCACCACGTCGAGTGAGGCCGGCAGGCCAAGCGACGGAATAAGCTCGACATTCCAGCGTTCGGCGAAAGCCTTTGTGCGCCTGGTGTCGATCTCCTCGGGGCGCAGCAGCGGGATTTCGAGCAGGCCGATGCCCAGCCCCTTCAGCCGCTCCATCTGCGGCTCGATCAGGTCGAGGTCCCAGACCGGGGCGATGGCGAAAGTGTGCAGTCCGAAGGTGTTCATCTCAGCCTCTCTGTTCATGCGCCGCCGCGGCGCTGGTGTCGCCGCCGCCGACGATGCGGCCGACGACTTCGTTCATGTTGGTTTTCGCGGTGGTCAGGTTCGCCTCGGCGCGCCCGTGGCGCAGCACCACGATGCGGTCGGTGACCGCCAGCACATCGTTCAGCCGGTGCGATATCAGGATGACCGATATGCCTTCCGACCTCAGCCGCCGGATGAGGTCGAGCACGCTCTGCACCTCCCGCACGGCAAGTGCCGCCGTCGGCTCGTCCATGATCACCAGCTTGGGGTTGAAGGTCAGCGCCCTGGCGATCGCCACCGTCTGCTGCTGGCCGCCGGAGAACGAGCCGACCGAGCGGTTGATCGACGGCAGATGCGCGCCCAGCCGCTCGATCATCCCGGCCGCCTCGCGATCCATCCGCGCCTTGTCGACGAAACCCGGAATGAGCCCGAACCATTTCTTCACCGGCTCGCGGCCGAGGAAGATGTTGGCGGCGACGTCCTGCTGCTTGGCCAGCGACAGGTCCTGGTAGATCATCTCGATGCCGAGCCGGCGCCGCTGGCCGGGGTCGAGCGGCAGGATATCCCTTCCGTCGAGCTGGATCGAACCGGCATCGGCCCGGTAGATGCCGGTGATGGTCTTCATCAGCGTCGACTTGCCGGCGCCATTGTCGCCGACCAGGCCGATCACTTCGCCCGCCTCGATCGAGAGGTCGACGCCATGCAGCACGTCGACCGCGCCGAAACTCTTGCGGATGCCTTTGAGCGTAAGAAGGGTCATACGCGGGCCTCCTTGCGCACCTGGTACTGGTCGATGAACACAGCCAGGATCAGCACCGCGCCGATCGCCATCTGCTGGTAGTAGGACTGGACGGCTAGCAGCGTCAGCCCGTTCTGCAGCACGCCCATGATCAGCGCGCCGATCATGGTGCCGAGGATGGAGGCGCGGCCGCCGAACAGGTTGGTGCCGCCGATGATCGCCGCCGTGATGGCCGTCAGCTCGTAATTGATGCCCGCGGTCGGATCGCCGGCATTGACGCGGGCGGTAAACAGCAGGCCGGCGAGACCGGCCAGCACGCCCGACAGCGTGTAGATGATGCGCCTGTGGTGTTCGACGCGGATGCCGGCCGCGCGGGCAGCACCCTCACTATCCCCCAGCGCCAGCGTGTGGCGGCCAAAGCGCGTATAGGCGAGCAGGCAGTGCGCCACGATTGCCGTCAGCACGAAGATGATGACCGGCATGGGCACGCCGAACGGACGGCCCTGGCCGAGATAGACGATCTCCGCCGGCAGGCCGTAGATCGCCCTGCCCTGCGAGATGACCAGCGCCAGCCCGCGCGCAAGACCCAACATGCCGAGCGTGACGATGAAGGCCGGCACGAAGGCGCGGGTGACAAGCTGGCCGTTGATATGGCCGGCAATGCCGCCGGCGATTATGCAGGCAAGCACCGCCAGCGGCCACGGCCAGCCGAGATTGACGGCGACGAAGGCGCCGGCCACGCCCGAAAGCCCCATCACCGAGCCCAGCGAGAGATCGAGCCCACCCGAGCCGATGACGAAGGTGGCGGCGATCGCCAGCACACCGATCGTCGAGGTCGCGAGCAGGATGTTGAGGAAGTTGCTGAGCGACAGGAAATAGGGCGACAGCACCGCCATGACGGCGCTGAGCGCCACCAGCACCAGCAGCGATTCCAGCCGGATGTGAAGCCGTTCGACGGAGGCGCGCTGGACGCGGGACCAGAGGCCGGGCTGCGCTGTTTGGGAAGCCATTTTTGCACCTCTTGTGAGGCAATAGGCAGTAGGGCTTAGGCAGTAGGGAAGATCGGATGTCTTCGCCATCGAACCGGCGGCACCTACTGCCTACTGCCTACTGCCTACTGCCTACTGCCTACTGCCTATTCCCTTCCTTACTTGACGTATTCCAGCATCGGCTCCTTGCCGGCGTCGATGACCTCCTTGGTCAGCACCAGCGTCGGCACGGCGATGCTGTCCTCGACCTTCTCGCCGGCCAGCGCCTTCTTGACGTTCTCGACCGCCTGCTTGCCGACGAGGTAGGGAAGCTGCGCCACCGAGGCGTTGAGGCGGCCTTCCTTGATCGACTTCACCGCATCGGAATTGCCGTCGACGCCGATGATGGTCACCTGCGGACCCTTGCCGGCGGCGTAGACGGATTCGACCGCGCCGAGCGCCATGCCGTCATTGGCGCAGAAGATGGCGACGAGATCGGGATGCGCCGTCAGCGTGTCGGTGGCGATCGAGGCGGCCTTGCCGCGATCCCAGTCGCCCGGCAGTGAAGCGACGATCTCCAGGCCCGGCGCCAGTTCCTTCAGCTTGTCGGCAAAACCCTTGGCGCGCTTCTCCCCGGTGATGTTGCCCGACAGGCCCTCGATCACCAGCACCGGCCCCTTGGCGTCCTTGCCGAGCTTGGAGACGAGATATTCCGCCCCTTGCGCGCCCGCGGCATTGTTGTCGGAGCCGATATGGAAGGTCACCTTGATGCCTTCCTTGTCGAGCACGGCCTGGTCGAGATTGTTGTCGAGGTCGACGATCTTGACGCCGGCCTCCTGCGCCACCTTCAGGCAGGGCAGAAGGTTGGTGGAGTTGATGGCCGCGGTGATCATGGCCGCCGGCTTGCGCTCCAGCATCGTGTTGCACAGGTTGAGCTGCGGCTCGGCTGCCTGGTCGCTTTCTGCCGCCTGCTCGAAGATCTTGACGCCCGCGCCCTTGGCGCCGGCTTCCACGCCCTGGCTCATCGCGCCCCAGAACGGATTGGCCAACGTCTTCATCAGCACGCCGTATTCGGCGTCCTCGGCCTTGGCCGATGTGGCCGCGCACACTGCCATGGCGACGCCAAAAGCAAGAGTAAATCGATTTATCCTGAGAACGAACGCAGTCATGTCTTCCTCCCTGTTGATGTTAGATGCCGCGAGCCGGGGCCAGGCGCGGCGCCAAACCAGTCTCGACAATGGGGGCTATTGTCGGTTTCCTCCCCCTTCATGCGGGCCGTTGCCTGGCGAGCCAACGGATTCCCGCATCAAAACCCGGCAGGGTTCAAGCCGCGCCTTCGGCGGCCCCTCCCCACCCTCGATCCTCGCGAACAGCGCCTCCATCGCGTGGCCCGCGATCTGGCGCACTGGCTGCACCACGGCGGCGATGGCCGGCCATGTCACCTGCATCCATTCGGCGTCGTCGAAGCCGACCAGCGAAATGTCGTTGGGGCAATGCCAGCCGCGCCGGCGGAACTCCGAAAGCGCCACCAGCGTGCCCTTGAGGAACAGCGAATAGACGGCGGTCGGTCGCTCGCCCTTCCCTTCGCCCCGATCCTTGCCCTCACAGGCATCGAAATAGTCGCGCAATTGCGCCCTGAGCGGCCCGACATCGCTTTCGGCCAGCACGACATCGATGCGCATGCCGGGCGCCAGCTGCAGCGCCGCGCCGCGAAACCCGTCGAGGCGCGCCCTGACCGTGGCCGCCTGCTCGCCGAGGCCGACGACGAGGATATGGCGATGGCCCTTGCCGACCAGTTCGCGCGCCACCTCCGCACTCGCCGCCGCGCTGTCGGCCGACACCGTATCGAAGGCGTCGTCGGACAGCACGCGGTCGATCAGCACGCCGGTCATGCCATTGGCCTTCATGAAGTCGGCCGCCGGGCCATGCTCGTTGCGCACCGGCGCCAGCACCACGCCGGCGACGCGCCAGTCATGCATGCGCGCCAGGATCTCCTTTTCGCGCGCTTCGGATTCGCGGCTCGAAGCCGCCACCAGCGTATAGCCGCGCTGCTCGGCCAGCCCTTCGAGCTCGGTGATCATCTGGCCGAAGAATTCGCTTTCGAATTCCGGCATGATGGCGCCGATGATGCGGCGCTTGGCCCGGCGCATATCCGACGCCAGCGGATCGACGCGGTAGCCCAGCTGCTCGACGGCATCGAAGACGCGCTGCGCATTCTCGGGCTTGACCGTGGTGACGCCCGCCAGCACCTTGGAGACGGTGGCCGCCGACACGCCGGCACGGCTCGCCACGTCGTGGATCGACGACCGCCGCTGCTGATCCTGCCTGTGCGCCATGAAACCTCCTCCCCGAGGTGCGGACATCAGCATTTTCTGTCCACGCCAAAATGAGTAAATCGATTTTTCGCAGTTGTAAATCGGTTCACCGTCGGTATTTTACCTCAGGTAAAAGCGCAGCCGCTGCGCGCCGGGAGGAATAACCATGCCAAACAGCAGCTTGCCGCTGGTCATCAGCGCGCCGGAACCACGCACGCTGGAACTCATCTTCACGCCGCCGCAACTGGCGCGGCTCAGGGCCGGCTATCGCATCGTCGAGACGACGGCCGACGGGGTCGCGAAGCTGCCCGCCGAAACACTGGCCGAGGCTCGCTACATCATCGGCCAGCCGCCGATCTCGGCCG
>NZ_JAFKIC010000207.1 GCF_017306585.1 Mesorhizobium sp.
AGGGGGAGGGAACGGTGCCGCGCGCCCTATCCATCTTCATGTTGAGGATCGAAACCTCAGTACTGGCCGCAATCAGCGCCGGCCAAGTCTCCCTCCCCCTTGTGGGGAGGGATTAAGGGTGGGGTCAATCTTCGTAAAAAACCATATGCGATTGCCCTGCCCTTGAGGGGAGGGTGGACAGCCGCCGAAGGCGTCTGGACGGGTGGGATCCTTGCGGCCTTGCTCTACCTGACAACCCGGTCGCTTCGTCCGGCTCTCCGGGACAGTACCATCGGCGAGGTTTCTTCTTCCCCGGCGGGCTGATAGGCTCACTTATCCCGGGAGGAGACGGCGATGGCGATCAAACTCGACGAGCTCATGAACGCCACCAATCTGCGAGGCCGCGGCGCCCGCGCCGGCGGCGTCTTCATTGCACCGGTGGACGGCAGGGCGCATGTCTCGGGCGAACGCAAGGCGCCGCTGCTCGACAAGACCATTCCTGCCCTGTTCTCCGACACCGTCAGCAAATACGGCACGCTCGATGCTGCCGTCTTCGTCGGCCAGGACAAGCGCTTCACCTGGAGCGAACTCTCGGACGCGGTCGATGCGCTGGCTGCCGGCTTCCTCACGCTCGGCTTGAAGAAGGGCGACCGCGTCGGCATCTGGTCGCCCAATCGCTGGGAATGGCTGGTCACGCAATTCGCCACCGCCCGCGTCGGCCTGATCCTGGTCAACATCAATCCGGCCTACCGACTGACCGAACTGGAATATGCGCTGAACAAGGTCGGCTGCAAGGCGCTGGTCACCGCGGTCAGCTTCAAGACTTCGGACTATCTCGGCATGATCGAGACGCTGGCGCCGGAACTGGCCACGGCAACCCCTGGAAAGTTGAAAGCAGCGAAATTGCCGTCGCTCAGGATCGTCATCCGCATGGGCGAGGAAAACTCGCCCGGCATGTTCAATTTCGGCGACGTGCTGGCCATGGCGGGCCGCGACGAGCATGACAGCCTCGACCGCATCTCCGAGGGGTTGAAGCCGAACGACGCGATCAACATCCAGTTCACCTCGGGCACCACGGGTGCACCGAAGGGGGCGACGCTTACCCATCTCAACATCGTCAACAACGGCAATTTCGTCACCTCGGCGATCAAGCTCACCGTCGACGACCGGCTCTGCATACCGGTTCCGCTCTACCACTGCTTCGGCATGTCGATGGGCACGATGGGCTGCGTCACCAAGGGCGCCACCATGGTTTTTCCCGGTGAGGGGTTCGATCCCGGCCTGACGCTGAAGGCGGTCGCGCAGGAGCGCTGTACCGGCCTCTACGGCGTGCCGACCATGTTCGTCGGCATGCTCGACCACCCGGATTTTCCGAGTTTCGATCTGTCCAGCCTGCGCACCGGCATCATGGCCGGCTCGCCATGCCCGATCGAGGTGATGAAGAAGGTGGTGTCACTGATGCACATGTCCGAAGTGACCATCGCCTACGGTATGACCGAGACCAGCCCGGTCTCGTTCCAGAGCAGCACCGACGATCCCCTGGAAAAGCGCGTCTCGACCGTCGGCCGCATCCACCCGCATGTCGAGGTCAAGGCGGTCGATGCCGATGGCGCGACCGTCGCCGTCGGCGCCGCCGGCGAACTCTGCACGCGCGGCTATTCGGTCATGAAGGGCTATTGGGACGACGAGGACAAGACGCACGAGGCAATCGACGGCGATGGCTGGATGCACACCGGCGACCTCGCCACCATCGATGCCGAGGGCTATTGCAACATCGTCGGCCGGGTCAAGGACATGGTCATCCGCGGCGGCGAGAATGTCTATCCCAGAGAGGTCGAGGAATTCCTCTACCGCCATCCCAAGGTCAGGGAAGTGCAGGTGTTCGGCATTCCGGATACTAAGTATGGCGAGGAGCTCTGCGCCTGGATCGTGCTGAAACCCAACCAGATCGCCACCGAGCAGGAGATCAGGAATTTCTGCGCCGGCCAGATCGCCCACTACAAGATCCCGCGATACATCCGCTTCCGCAGCGAATTGCCGATGACGGTGACCGGCAAGCCGCAGAAATTCCTGATGCGCGAGGCCATGGTGGAGGAACTGGGGCTGGTGGTGCAGAAGACGGCTTGAAGGGCCGGCATTTCCGCGCGGGTCGTGCCGGGCGCTATTTACGCTCCACGGTTAGAACGACAGGCATTACCCAGGGCACGTCAAGCGGCGCTCGAAGCAGGGATACTTTCCCATCCACAAGCTGGGCCTCCCACCGCGCATAATGTTTGAGCGTGTAGCTGCCGGACCGTACGCTCAGTCCCGCGATTGGCCCGCCGTCGAGGTTGAGGGCGGTCTTGAGATCGAGGTCGGCCTTGAGCAGGAAGTTTGCCAGCCTGTCGAGCGAAAAGAAGGCATCCTTTGTCGAGCCCACAACGATCCGGCCCTCATGGTCCTCGGCGATGAACGTGCGGTTTGCCAGCCAGTTGCTTTTCGCGCGGACATTGTTGCCGCCGTCCTCGCCGATAAGCAGCGGGTAGGAGACCATCGCGTTGTCCGCATCCTGAAGCACCGTTCGCCAGTCACGGTTCTTGAGATCGACCACATGCGTGCCGGATGCATTCTCGGTCCAGGCGCCAGACTTGGCGTCATAATCGGAAGGGCCTAGTCGGGCGCCCATGCTGACGAAGGGGGTGTCGGCTTCGCCCTTCAGTCCAAAGTAGCTGCCATTGACGATCAGGACCGTACCGCCGGTGCCGTCGGGATGAAGCGCCTGTTCCCACTGGTCAATGTCTTTTGCTCCGTCCGTTTCGTTACGGGCAACGAATCGGAATCTGAGAGGGTCGAACCGGTTGAGATAAAGGCGGTCGATTTCCTCGCTGCCAGCGAGGACGGGAACCTCCCGGACCTCAAATCCCGGCTCCACTTCGGCCCATGAACTGGTGCCGGCGGTCACGTCCGGAATTGCCGGCTGCAGGGCGAGCCGCATGGCGGGCGAAAGTCGCGGGTCGTCGAGCTGAACAGTGACCCAGTAGGTGCCGCCTCGGCGCAGCAGCACATTCAGCCCATAGACACCATGCCTTTGCCATATCCACCCGGCGACCGAGAGCCCGGCAAGTATCGCAACGACGATGGCGACCGAAATCGCTTTCCTCAAGAGTTCCTCCTCGCCGCTCGCCGTTTTTAGCGTCGCGCCGTCATCTCGGACGGCCTTGGCGCCGTGCCCCGCTCCTGCACCAGGGGGCCCAGCAGTACCTCGCCGAACAGCGGCTGATAGCTCCTGCGCACCGCCGGATCCTCCTTGAAGGAGAGCGCATACTGGCCGATCTGGTGGAAATAGGTGATGCGGGCCCTGACCAGGCTTTCGTCCTCGGGATAGCCCATGGCGCGGAAGGAGCGGATCAGAAGTTCGATGCGCAGGTCGTCGATGTCCTTGACCTCCTGCTCGAGCTTTCTCGATGTTCGCGACCAGTCGCGCACGGCGAGATCGAGGAGCGGACTGAACGGGGCTTCGTCGACCCAGACATGGACGATGTCTGTGAAAAACTGCAAGCCATCGATCTCGTGCATCTCGCGCATGGCCCAGAAGGGCGCGCAATTGATGTCGCGCCATTTCTGCAGCAGGCCCTCGCGCAGGTCGGCCAGGCTGGTGAAGTGAAAGTAGAAGGAGCCGCGCGTCACCTTGAACTGCTGTGCGAGGCGATCGATCTTAACCTCGCCGATGCCGCGCTTCTCCAGCACCTTGCGGGCCGCCGCGATCCAGGCCTCGCGGCTCAGAGTCTGCCGCGCCGTCTTCGGGCGCGAGGAGCCCTTGAGTTTCTTTTTGGCTCTGGCCGGCGCGCTGTCCGCTTTCATCTGATCAAGACCTTCATCGCCATGCGCGACGCCTGCAATCCGTTGGCCGGCTTCGGTGCGCTTCGCGACTCATCAATCATCTATCTATCGCGGATGGCGCATCTCAGGGCAATGCGCTGATCCGCTCCAGCATGAGTTCGAAGAACGGCGCCGGATCGATGCGCCGCAGCACGTTGCAGTTCTTGCGGCGGCCCGTCACGTGCCACCAGTCTACCACCGTCATGCCGATCGTCTCCGGCGAGACGATGTCGACCGTCACCGCGCATTGGCGCTGCTCGTAGATGTGCGGCGCCAAGAGGTAGCCGGTGACGCAGGCGTCGTGGATCGGGCGCGCGGCCGTCTCGAATTTGTGCGTGCCGTACTGGCGGTAGAAGTCGGCCATGTTGGCGGCCTCGATCGCGGTGCGGCTGCCCGTGGCGCGCAGCCGGTCGAGCCATTCGGGCGTCATCAGCGCGGTATAGGTGCAGTCGATGCCGGCCATGGTGACGGGCACGCCGCTGTCGAACACCTTGTGGGCGGCATGCGGGTCGACGAAGATGTTGAACTCCGCGGCCGGCGTGGCGTTGCCACCCTGGAAGAAGCCGCCGCCCATCAGCACCACTTCGCGCAGCCGCGGCACGATCCTCGGCTCCATGGTCATGGCCATGGCAAGGTTGGTCATCGGTCCGAGCGTGCAGACGGTCAGTTCGCCCTCCGGCGCGTCCATGATGGTGCGCACCAGGTAGTTGACGCCGTGTTCGCTTTGCAGTGGCGTCACCGGTTCGGGAAGGTCGGCGCCGTCGAGGCCGGTTTCGCCGTGCACGTACTCGGCCGTGATCAGCTTGCGCACCATCGGCGCCGGGCATCCGGCATGGACCGGCACGTCGGGCCGCCCGGCGAGTTCCACGACTTTCAGCGCGTTCTTCGCCGTCAGGGCAAGCGGCACGTTGCCGCCGACAGTGGTGATGCCGACCACGTCGAGTTCTTCAGGCGAACCCAGGGCGAAAAGGATCGCGAAGGCGTCATCCTGGCCCGGATCGGTGTCGATGATGATCTTGCGTGGTGCCATGATGCCGCGTCCTTCCGTTTTGCGTTGGAAAGCCTATTGATGAGGCTGTCCGGATGTGTAGAAATACAGTACTGTATCTTATGTTCAAGACAGGGTGTTCGAAAATGGATGCACAAGAGCGCGGCGATTTTTCCGAAATTCCGATCCTCGACGTTTCGGCGCTTTACGGCGACGACGAAGCGGCGATCCGGGCAACGGCCGCGACCCTGCGCCGCTATCTCGAGACGATCGGCTTCCTTTATGTCACCGGCCACCCCATCCCGCGCGCTGACGTCGAAGCCGTCCGCGAAGCCTCCAAGCGCTTCTTTGCCTTACCCGAGGAAGAGAAGGCCAAGCTCAAGATCGACAAGAATTTCCGCGGCTTCCTGCCATTCGCGGGTTCCACCATCGTGACCTCGTCGGTGGCGACGGTGAGCAAGCCCAACCAGAGCGAGTCGATCTTTTTCATGCACGAGGTCGAGGCCGATGACCCGCGCGCCCTTGCCGACAAACCGCTGCAGGGCCCCAACCAGTGGCCCGACGAGGCGGCTCTCGGCGGATTCCGGGAAACGATCGAGCGCTATGTCCAGGAAATGAGCACGCTGGCTCGCAAGATGGTGCGTGCCATCGCGCTTTCGCTGGGCCTGCCGTCCGACAGTTTCGATCGATACTTCGAGCAGCCGACGACGTTCCTGCGCCTGCTGCACTATCCGACGCAGCCCCAGGAAGAGGGGCTGTTCGGTTCGGCGCCACACACCGACTATGGTTTCATCACCTTGCTTGCACAGGACAATGTCGGTGGGCTGGAAGTGAAGAACAAGGCGGGCGACTGGGTTCCCGCGCCGCCGGTTCCCGATTCCTTCGTCATGAATGTCGGCGACATCCTGGCGCGCTGGTCGAACGACCAGTTCGTCTCGACGCCGCACCGGGTCATCAATCGCTCCGGGCGCGAGCGCTATTCGCAGCCCTTCTTCTTCGATCCCTCGATGGATGAGACGATCGAGGCGCTCTCGGTCTGCGTGCCGGCGGGCAGCCAGCCGAAATACGAGCCGGTGCTTTACGGCGACTATCTTATGGAGCGCATCGACAAGAATTATCACTACCGCAAGAAGAAGGCGGCTGAAGCCGCCGCTTCGTAAGGCTTGCCGGGCCTGCGCCGTCACGACGCGCAGGCCCGGATACCGATTGAAAACAAGAAAGGGGAACAGGAATGAACAGATATCTGCGCATGAGCGGTCTCGCGCTGGCGATTTCCGCGACCGTCTGGGGCGGCGTGGCCAAGGCCGCCGACGTGCCGAAATCCGCTGACGTCAAGCAGAGCGGAACGCTCGCCGTCGCCAACACTCTGGATTTCGCGCCGTTCGAATATCTCGACGCCGACGGCAAGCAGACCGGCATCATCATCGAACTCGCCGGCGAGGTGGCCAAGCTCGTCGACGCCAAGCTGGACGTCCAGCGCACCCCGTTCCCGTCGATGATCCCGGGCCTCGCCGCCGGCCGCTTCAAGATCGCCTGGGAAACCTTCTCGGCCACATCAGAGCGGCTGAAACAGGTCGATTTCGTCATGTTCCTCAAGGCGGGTCTTGCCGTTTCCACGTCGCCCGACAAGAAGGCGAGCTTCAGCGGCGACACTCCGCTTTGCGGCAAGCGCATCGGCGTCTCGGCCGGCAGCGCTTCCGATTTCCTGGTCGACAAGCTGACCAAGGAATGCACGGACAAGGGCCAGAAACCCATCGAAAAGTCCGTGTTCAACTCTTCGACCGACATCGTGCAGGCAGTGCTGTCCGACCGCGTCGACGCGCGCATGGACGACGCCACCGCGTCCAGCTATTTCGAGGTGACGAGCAAGGGCCAGCTTGTGGTGCTGCCGACGCTGTACGAAGTCGCCCCGCTTGGCATGGCGATCGCCAAGGACGACAAGGAGACCGCCGACATGATGGTGGGCGCGCTCGCAGAGCTGTTCAAGAACGGCACCTACAAGTCTATCCTGGAAAAGTACGGCATGGGCGCCTATGCGATCAAGGAACCCTACTTCGTCGGTTCCATGGACGCGCTGCGCGCCGAATAGAGATGACCCGGCGCCTGGCCATCGGCCAGGCGCCGGCCAGACTGGAGACTTCCGATGGGCGTGGCCCACCCGACCGAGATCGGCGTCGAGCCGGGCGCTGCCGCCGCCGTGTCGCGGCTGACCGTCGTGCCGCAGCGCCGTTATGGCATCTGGATCGGCACGGCGCTTGCCCTGCTGCTCGCATTCCTCATCATCCGCGCCTTCGCCAGCAATCCGGCTTTTGCCTGGGGCACGGCCGCCGGCTACCTCTTCCATCCCTCGATCATGCGCGGCCTTGGCAACACGCTGATGCTGACCGTCATCATCATGCTGGTGGGCATCGTGGTCGGCACCGTCATCGCCATCATGCGGGTGTCGCCGAGCCCGGTGCTGCGCGCCTTCTCCGGCGTCTATGTCTGGTTCTTCCGTGGCGTGCCGGCGCTGATCCAGCTGATCTTCTGGTTCAACCTGTCGCTGCTGGTGCGCGAAATCTCGCTCTCACTGCCGTTCCTCGGCACCCTGTTTTCCGTGCGTACCAATGATTTCATGACGCCGTTCTTCTCCGCCGTCGTCGCGCTTTCGCTGTGCGAGGCCGGCTACATGGCCGAGATCATCCGCGCCGGCATCAAGTCGGTGCCGTCGGGCCAGTCGGAAGCGGCAAGCGCGCTCGGCATGCCCTACCGCATGATCCTGAAGCGCATCACCCTGCCGCAGGCCATGCGCTTCGTGCTGCCGCCGACCGGCAACGAGGCGATCAACCTCCTGAAGATGACCTCGCTGGTGACGTTCATCGCCGTCGACGACCTTTTCTACACGGCGCAGAGCATCTACGCGCGGACCTTCGAGACCATTCCGCTGCTGATCGTGGTCGCCTTCTGGTACCTCGCCGTGGTCAGCATCATGTCTGTCGGCCAGCATTTCCTGGAGCGTCATTTCGGCCGCAGCGATGTCAGGCGTGATCCCCTGACGATGCGCACCCTGCGCAATGCCTTCAATCTGCGCGGCGTTGCCCGATGAGCGATGTGAGATCCGAAAATCGCACGCGCTTCGGCGTGCCTGCAAACTCCATGGTGTTCGCGCGCGGCGTGCGCAAAACCTATGGCCAACTGGAAGTCCTCAAGGGCGTCGATCTCGATGTGCCGGAAGGCTCGGTGGCCTGCATCATCGGCCCTTCGGGGTCTGGCAAGAGCACGTTCCTGCGCTGCATCAACCATCTGGAGAAGCTGAGCGGCGGCATCCTCCTCGTCGACAGCCAGTTTGTCGGTTACGACCTCCGGGGCGACAAGCTTCATGAGGTGAAGGACGATCTGCTCTGCCAGCGCCGGGCCGAGATCGGCATGCTGTTCCAGTCGTTCAACCTGTTCTCGCACATGACGGTGATGGAGAACCTGATCGAGGCGCCGACGCAGGTGCGGCGCATCCCGATCGATCAGGCCAAGGCCGAGGCGGAAGTGCTGCTGCGGCGCGTCGGTCTCGCCGACAAGGTCGACCGCTACCCGCGCGAACTCTCCGGCGGCCAGCAGCAGCGTGTGGCGATCGCGCGTGCCATGGCCATGAAGCCGAAGGTGCTACTCTTCGACGAACCGACCTCGGCGCTCGACCCCGAACTGGTCGGCGAGGTGCTGCAGGTGATGCGCGATCTCGCCGAAAGCGGCATGACCATGGTCGTCGTCACCCACGAGATCGGCTTCGCCCGCGAGATCGGCGATCAGCTCGTATTCATGGATGGCGGCGTCATCGTCGAGCGCGGTGCGCCACGCGAAATGATCGCCAACCCGCAATCGCCGCGCACCCGCGAATTCCTGTCGCGGGTTCTGTAGCGTCCGGTCGGCTGGTTCTCACGCCGCCAGCACCGCGGCGCCGAGGCCGCGGATGATCTTGGCGAGTTCGACGCATTCGCCATGCCGGGCATTGTTGCGCCGCCAGGCAAGACAGATCATGCGCTGCGGCATCGGCTCCTGAAACGGCACGATCTTGAGCTCGGGGATGGTGCCGGCCGGTCCGGTTGCCATTTCGGGGATCAGCGTGACGCCGAGCCCGTGCGCCACCATCTGCAGCAACGTGGTCAGACTGGTGGCGCCGTAGCTTGCCATCGCCACCGGCCGCACACTGCCGCAGACGGCAAGCGCCTGTTCGCGCAGGCAATGGCCTTCTTCCAAAAGCATCAGCCGCTCCAGTGCTGGGCTTTCGGGCGGGACTGGCGGTGACGCGAAGGCCGGATCGTCTGATGGCACTGCCAGGAAGAATCGGTCGGGAAACAGCGCCTCGGTGATCAGCCCCGGATGATCGAGCGGAAGCGCGGCGATAAAGGCGTCGAGTTTTCGCGATGCGGTATCCTCGACGAGGGAAGCGGTGACCGCCTCGCGTAGTTCGAGCTGCAAGGCGGGAAAATGCTTTTTCAGCTCGGGCAGGGCGCGCGGCAGAAGGTATGGCGCCACCGTCGGGATGATGCCCAGCCGGAAGCGCCCCTCCATGGCCGTGCGGCCACGCCTGGCCGTCGTTTCAACGTCACGTATGTCGGCCAGGATGCGCTCGATACGCGGCAGCAGGGCCACCGCTTCGTCGGTCATGCGCACCGACTTGCCGCCGCGTTCGAACAGCCGGCAGTTCAGCCGCTGCTCCATTTCGGCGATCTGCGAGGACAGCGCCGGCTGGCTGACGCCGGCGAGTTTCGCGGCCCGGCCGAAATGCAGCGTCTGCGCCAGCGCGTCGAAATAATGCATCTGACGAACTGTCAATCCTATCATAAGAAAATCCTATCGAAATGAACAGGAAAGGCAATTTGTTTTTATCGGGCGAGTGGCCTAGTCTGGAATCGTTCCAGATTGGCGCGGCCGCTGGCTGGCCCCTGAATCTCGGCAAAAAATCAACCTCGGCAAAGTCAAACCCCGGCAGAATTGGAGTGAGAGATGGACGCGAAAACCGACGACAACAGCGCGAGCAAATGCCCGGTCGCGCATGGCTCCGCCGGCAGGACCAACCGTGACTGGTGGCCGAACCAGCTGAATGTCCAGATACTGCACCAGCAGTCCTCGCTGTCCGATCCGATGGGCGAGGCGTTCGACTATGCCGAGGAATTCAAGAGCCTCGACCTCGATGCGGTGATCAAGGACCTGCATGCGCTGATGACGGATTCGCAGGAATGGTGGCCTGCCGATTTCGGCCATTACGGCCCGCTCTTCATCCGCATGGCATGGCACAGCGCCGGCACCTACCGCATTGCGGATGGCCGTGGCGGCGCCGGCGCCGGGCAGCAGCGTTTCGCGCCGCTGAACAGCTGGCCGGACAATGTCAATCTCGACAAGGCCCGCCGCCTGCTGTGGCCGATCAAGCAGAAATACGGCCGCAAGATCTCTTGGGCCGATCTGCTGATCCTGACCGGCAACGTCGCGCTGGAATCGATGGGCTTCAAGACCTTCGGTTTCGCCGGCGGCCGCGCCGACGTCTGGGAGCCTGAGCAGGACGTCTACTGGGGCCCCGAAGGCAAGTGGCTGGCCGACGAGCGCTACAGCGGCGACCGCGACCTCCAGAACCCGCTCGGCGCCGTGCAGATGGGCCTGATATACGTCAATCCGGAAGGGCCGAACGGCAAGCCTGATCCGCTGGCTTCGGCGCGCGACATCAGGGACACCTTCGCCCGCATGGCTATGAACGATGAAGAGACCGTGGCGCTCATCGCCGGCGGCCATACTTTCGGCAAGACCCATGGTGCGGGTGACGCGGCACTTGTCGGCGTCGAGCCGGAAGGCGCCGACATCGAGCAGCAGGGCCTCGGCTGGGCGAGCAAGTTCGGCACCGGCAAGGGCGGCGATGCCATCGGCAGCGGCCTGGAAGTGACCTGGACGACCACGCCGACCAAGTGGAGCAACGACTTCTTCGACAATCTGTTCAACTATGAATGGGAGCTGACGAAGAGCCCGGCGGGCGCCCATCAATGGACGCCGAAGGGCGGCGCCGGCGCCGGCACGGTGCCGGATGCGCACAATCCGGCCAAGCGTCATGCGCCCGCCATGCTGACCAGCGATCTGGCGCTGCGGTTCGACCCGTCCTACGAGACCATCTCGCGGCGCTTCCATGAGAACCCGGAGCAGTTTGCCGACGCGTTCGCCCGCGCCTGGTACAAGCTGACCCACCGCGATATGGGCCCCGTCGTGCGCTACCTTGGCACGTTGGTCCCCGAGGAAGAACTGCCCTGGCAGGACATCATCCCCGCTGTCGATCACGTCCTGATCGACGAGCAGGATGCCGAGGCGCTCAAGGCCAGGATCCTGGCGTCCGGCCTGTCCGTGTCGCAACTGGTTTCGGTCGCGTGGGCATCGGCCTCGACCTTCCGTGGCTCCGACAAGCGCGGCGGCGCCAATGGCGCGCGCATCCGCCTGAGCCCGCAGAAGGACTGGGCCGTCAACCAGCCGGCGGACCTTGCCAAAGTGCTCGACAAGCTCGAGGCGATCCGCAAGGCGTTCAACGCCGAGCAGACCGGCGGCAAGAAGGTCTCGCTTGCCGACCTGATCGTTCTCGGCGGCAATGCCGCCATCGAGAAGGCCGCCGGCAACGGTGTCGCCGTTCCTTTCTGGCCCGGCCGCATGGATGCCTCGCAGGAGCAGACGGACATCCATTCCTTCGCGCCGCTGGAGCCGACCGTTGACGGTTTCCGCAACTATGTCAGCGGCAAGCAGCGGCTGACGGTTGAGGAAGCGTTGGTCGATCGGGCGCAGTTGCTGACGCTGACGGCGCCGGAAATGACCGTCCTTGTCGGCGGTCTGCGCGTTCTCGGCGCCAATGCCGGCCAGTCGAAGCACGGCGTCTTCACTACCAGGCCAGGAACGCTGAGCAATGACTTCTTCGTCAACCTGCTCGACATGAGCACGGAATGGAAGGCGACGTCCGATGCCAAGGACGTCTTCGAAGGCCGCGACCGCAAGACCGGCGAAGTCAAGTGGACCGGCACCCGTGCCGACCTGATCTTCGGTTCGCACTCGCAGCTGCGTGCGCTGGCCGAAGTCTACGCGACGTCTGACGCCAAGGCGAAGTTCGCGAAGGACTTCGTCGTCGCCTGGACCAAGGTGATGAACGCCGACCGTTTCGATATCGCCGGCTGATCCAGCCGGAGCCCATTTTCAACAAAAAAGGCGCGGGCCATGGCCCGCGCCTTTTGCATTCAGGCTTTGAGATCAGTCTTTCTCGAAGATCCGCGCCTTGGCCACGACGCCGGCAATGGTGCCGCCGATCAACGGCGCGACGATGAACAGCCAGAGCTGGCTGAGCGCGGCGCCGCCCGTGAACAGTGCCGGGCCGATCGAGCGGGCCGGATTGACCGAGGTGCCGGTGACCGGGATCATGGCGAAGTGGATACCCGCCAGCGTCAGACCGATGACCAGCCCGGCAAATGCCGTCGAGTGCTTCTCGGCGGTGACGCCGAGGATCACGGTGACGAAGGTGAAGGTGCCGATCAGTTCCCACAGGAACGCCGAGCTCATGCCCCACTTTGCCTCATCCCAGCCATTGGCGCCGAAGCCGCCGGTGTGGCCGCCGGTCTGGCCCGAAACGATGATCCACAGCGCCAGCGAAGCGAGGATGGCGCCGATGATCTGCGCGATCCAGTAGGGGATGACATCCTTGGCCGGCAGGCGGCCGGCAAGGAAGACGCCGAGCGTCACGGCCGGGTTGAGATGCGCGCCCGAAATCGGGCCGATCGCATAGGCCGCCGCGATCAGGCCGATGCCGAATGCCAGGCCGATGCCTTCCTGGCCAAGCGGCAGCGCCCCGCCGAAACCGCCCGTCACCACCGATGCCGTGCCGATGAACACCAACAGAAATGTGCCTAGAACTTCCGCCAGATAAGTCTTCATTGCCCTCTCCTCGTGACGATCCGCCGGTCCACATTTCCTGTGCCGCGAATCATGGCGATAAGAGTATTCCCAACCGAAAAGCTTGGAAAGCAGAGCTGTAGCGCCGTGCGTGGTGCTTGCCGCCGCCAGTTATGAACATTAGAGACCTTTCATCTATTGATCGATCTGCTTTGACTGGTGACCGGCATTTGCTTGGCCGGGCATAGTGCCGGCGTTGACCGGGAGTGTCTCGCGGCCGCTCAACGGCCGGGGTTCAATCCGGACGTGAAAGGCTCTAAGAGCAGGCTGAGATGACTTGTTCGATTTTGGTGGACTGACGAATGCGACTGGGCGGACGGCTGGCTGCGGCCATCGAAGTGCTGGAGGACATTGGCCGGCGTCATCGGCCTGTGGCCGATGCGCTGAAGGATTGGGGCCTGTCGCATCGCTTCGCCGGCGGCGGCGATCGCGCGGCGATCGGCAACATCGTCTACGACGCGCTGCGCCACAAGCGCTCGGCCGGCTGGTTGCTGGGCGACGACACGCCGCGCGCCATCGGCTTCGGGGCTCTGTTGCTCGAATGGCGCCAGACGGCGCAGTCGCTCAATGACGCGCTCGACGGCGACAAATTCGCCCCGCCGCTGCTCAGCGCCGGCGAGCTTCAGGCAATCGCGGAGCGCGGGCTCGGCGATGCGCCCGGCGCGGTGCAGGCGGACATACCCGACTGGTGCGAACCGCTTTTCGAACGCGCTTTTGGTAGCTCCTGGGTCGAGGAGGGGGCGGCGCTGGCGACACGCCCGCCGCTCGACATCAGGGTCAACACGCTGCAGGCCGATCGCGCCAAGGTCCTCAGGGAATTGGCCGAGACCGGAGCGCAGGCCGCGCGCATCGCGCCATACGGCATCCGCATCGCGCCGATCGACGGCGACGGCAGGCATCCCAACGTGCAGGCCGAGCCTGCCTTCCAGAAGGGCTGGTTCGAGGTCCAGGACGAAGGATCGCAAATCGCGGCGACGCTTGCCGGCGCGGAGGCCGGCATGCAGGTGCTCGACTTCTGCGCCGGCGCCGGAGGCAAGACGCTGGCGCTGTCGGCGGCGATGGCCAATACCGGCCAGGTCTTCGCTCACGACGCCGAAAAGGCCCGTCTGGCGCCGATCTTCGACCGCATCCGCCGCTCGGAAAACCGCAATGTGCAGGTCGTCAGCAGGCCGGCCGAACTCGCGCCGCTCGCCAACCACATGGACATCGTGCTGGTCGACGCGCCCTGCACCGGCAGCGGCACCTGGCGGCGCCGTCCCGACGCCAAGTGGCGGCTGACACAAAGACAGCTCGACGCACGCAAGGGCGAACAGTCGGCGATCCTCGATGCGGCGAAAACCTACGTCAAACCAGGCGGCCTGCTGGTCTACATCACCTGTTCGGTGTTCGACGAGGAGAATGGCGATCAGGTCGGCGCGTTCCGCAAGCGGGACCCTGGCTTTGCTCCGGTTGATCACCGCGCTCTCTGGGAAAACAGGTTTCCTGGGCATGAGGCTGCCGTTCGGATCGGCAGTGACGGGGATATCTCGCTCTCGCCGGCGCGAAGCGGCACGGACGGGTTCTACTTCTGCGCCATGCGCAGGGCCAAGTAACGCTTGCCGAAGTGACGCCTGCCGTTGACAGGCGGCGACAGCGCCCCAGTTCCACAGGCGCGGCATCGCGCCGCCACGGGGAAGGTCTTGCAAAGATATCTGTCGCTTCTTGTTTTCCTCGTTCTGGTGTTGGGCGGTGGCCTGCTGATCGGTTACGCGACGCTGCCGGGCGCCTGGTACGCCTCGCTGGCCAAGCCGCCCTTCAATCCGCCCAACTGGGTCTTCGGGCCGGCGTGGGCCATACTTTATGTCCTGATCGCGGTGGCCGGTTGGCGGACCTGGCAGCGGGAGCCGTCCGGTGGCGCCATGAAGATCTGGGGCGTTCAACTGGTGCTGAACTTCCTGTGGTCGCCGACCTTCTTCGGCGCGAAAATGATGGGGCTTGCCCTGATCGTCATCGTGCTTCTTCTGGCCAGCATTCTGCTGTTCATCGCCAAGGTCTGGAACCGTGACCGGCCTGCCGGCTGGCTGTTCGCGCCCTATGCGGCGTGGGTGGCCTTCGCCACGCTGCTCAACGCCTCGCTGCTCTGGCTGAACTGAGATGCCGGCGAGACAGCCTTGTTGCAGTGCAGCAAAAGCATTTGCGCGCCGCCCATGCCTCTGCAATAAGCTTTTCCGGCAAAACTGAAGGCAGTGGCGATGGCAGCAAAGATCGTACCGGCTCCGGACTATGAGGATCGCGTCAGGGCGTCCTTCGCGCGCCAGCAGGCGATGGCGACGATCGGCGCCGAACTGACGTTGGTGACACCCGGCATCATCGAGATAGAAATGCCCTATTCGGCGGCATTGACCCAGCAGCACGGCTTTCTCCATGCAGGCGTCATCTCGACCGCGCTGGACTCGGCCTGCGGCTACGCGGCCTTCTCGCTGATGCCCGAGAATTCCGGCGTGCTGACCATCGAATTCAAGGTCAACCTGCTGGCGCCGGGCCGGGGCGAGCGTTTCCTGTTCCGCGGCTCGGTGACCAAGCCTGGCCGCACCATCATCGTCGCCGACGGCCAGGCCTATGCCTTTGCCGCGGATGGCGAAGCCAAACTGATCGCCACCATGACCGGCACCATGATGACCGTTGTCGGCCGTGACGGGATTGCCGGGTGAGCCCGCAGTAGCAATGTAGCGCAAGCAGGAGGAATTCGTCGTGGCTGGCAACGTCGTGCGAATTGGTGGCAAGGATGTCCTCTTCGTCATGGCCGCCGAGGCTGAATATGGCCCGCATCTGAAAAGGCTGTTCACGCCGCTGATGACGGGCGTCGGGCCGGTGGAGGCAGGTGTGCGCCTGGGCGCCGAACTTTCCTGGCTGAAGTCGGAAGGGGCGCTGCCCGACCTCATTGTCTCGCTCGGCTCCGCGGGCAGCCGGACCCTTGAACAGACGGAAATCTACCAGGCGGCTTCGGTCAGCTATCGCGACATCGATGCCTCGCCGCTTGGCTTCGAGAAGGGCGCGACGCCGTTTCTCGACCTGCCGGTGACCGTGCCGCTGCCGCTGCGCATCCCCGGCATCAAGGCAGCGACGCTGTCGACCGGCGGCGCGATCATCACCGGCGCGGCCTATGATGCGATATCCGCCGACATGGTGGATATGGAGACCTTCGCCTGTCTGCGCGCGTGCCAGCTGTTCGAGGTCCCCCTGATCGGGCTGCGCGGGATTTCCGACGGCGCGGCCGATCTCAGGCATGTCGGCGACTGGACCGAGTACCTTCACGTCATCGATGAGAAGCTGGCCGACGCCGTCATGCGCCTCGAACACGCGCTCGGGTCGGGCACCCTTGCCACGCAGGCGCCTCGCGAGGCGCCGGGACCAGTCTGAAACTCAGGCACCGCAACCCATTGCGCAGACTCATTTCTTTCTCTAAACGCTCGCCATGACAACAGCCAATCACCCCGACACCGTCCTGATTGTCGATTTCGGCAGCCAGTTTACGCAGCTCATTGCCCGCCGCATCCGCGAGGCCGGCGTGTTTTCCGAGATCGTACCGTTCCAATCGGCCGAGGCTGCGTTCAAGCGCATCAGTCCCAAAGCGGTGATCCTTTCGGGCGGTCCTGCGTCGACCGGCGATGTCGGCAGCCCACGCGCGCCGCAGATCGTCTTCGACGCCGGCGTGCCGGTGCTGGGCATCTGCTACGGCCAGATGGCCATGTGCGTGCAGATGGGCGGCGTGGCTGAAAGCTCCAACCACCGCGAATTCGGCCGCGCCTTCGTCGAGATCGAGAAGGACAGCCCGCTGTTCGACGGTCTGTGGGCGACCGGCCAGCGCCACCAGGTGTGGATGAGCCATGGCGACCGCGTCATCGCGCTGCCGCCAGGTTTTCAGGTGCTAGGCAAGTCGGAGAGCTCGCCCTTCGCCATCTTCGGCAATGTCGAGCGCAAGATGTACGGCATCATGTTCCACCCCGAAGTGGTGCACACGCCCGATGGGGCGCGGCTGCTCAGGAACTTCGTCCACAACATCGCCGGCATCGAGGGCGACTGGACGATGCGCGCCTACCGCGAACACGCGGTCGAGGCCATCCGCAAGCAGGTCGGCAAGGGCAAGGTCATCTGTGCGCTGTCGGGCGGCGTGGACTCTTCCGTGGCCGCGCTGCTGATCCATGAGGCGGTTGGCGACCAGCTGACCTGCATCCTCGTCGACCACGGCCTGATGCGCAAGGACGAGGCGGCCGGCGTGGTGGCGATGTTCCGCCAGCACTACAACCTGCCGCTGATCCTGGTCGATGCCTCCGACAAGTTCATCTCGGCGCTGGAAGGCGAGGCCGATCCCGAAAAGAAGCGCAAGACTATCGGGCGGCTGTTCATCGAAGTGTTCGAGGAAGAGGCCAAAAAACTCGGCGGCGCCGATTTCCTGGCGCAAGGCACGCTCTATCCCGACGTCATCGAAAGCGTCTCCTTCACCGGCGGCCCGTCGGTGACCATCAAGTCGCACCACAATGTCGGCGGCCTGCCCGAGCGCATGAACATGCAGCTGGTCGAGCCGCTGCGCGAACTGTTCAAGGACGAGGTGAGGGCGCTCGGCAAGGAGCTTGGCCTGCCCGAAAGCTTCATCGGCCGCCATCCTTTCCCGGGCCCGGGCCTTGCCATACGCTGCCCCGGCGGCATCACCCGCGAAAAGCTCGACATCCTGCGCGAGGCCGATGCCATCTATCTCGACGAGATCCGCAAGGCCGGCCTTTACGACGCCATCTGGCAGGCCTTCGCCGTGCTTTTGCCTGTACAGACGGTGGGCGTGATGGGCGACGGCCGCACCTATGAATTCGTCTGCGCGCTGCGCGCCGTCACCTCCGTCGACGGCATGACGGCCGACTTCTACCACTACGACATGAATTTCCTAGGCGCCGCCGCCACGCGCATCATCAATGAAGTGCGCGGCATAAATCGCGTCGTCTACGACGTGACCTCGAAGCCGCCGGGAACCATCGAATGGGAGTAGCGGGAAAACGGCGGCAATAGCGTAGTTTCGGCGGCGAGTTTCGCTGCCGTATAAACTGGCTTCATGCAAGTACTCGGCTTCCGCTGAACCAGCATTCGCTTTCTCCGTCTTGCAGGTCTGGCCTGACCCTATATCCCGATCAAGTAAAGTCGGTTCGACGGGAGAGAGGGCTGTGGTGTAGGATGGCGTACGCAAAGGGCGGATCCGCTTTGCGCCTTCATTGCGGCTGTTTGCTGCAAGAGGCAACGGTCCTGAAGGAAGACCTTGCGGGTTGCGGTTCTCACAGCATATCTGGCGCAGAAATCAGGTGCCGTCATCTAAACGGGATTTCGCGATAAAATGCAGCGCGGCGATAGACCGACAGGCGGCAGGCTTGTTGAAGTCACCTACACTGAGGAGATCGTGCGCGACGCCGTCAGGACATATGTCTGGCGGCAGGGTGTGGCCAATCAGAAAGGGTTGTGGATAGCGGAAGCTCTAATGATAGCGCTCGTCATTGGGATGCTCTGGCAAGGTGAACGAGGATGGGTGGTTGGTGCCTTCGGCGTTTTCATCTTCCTTCCACCGGCGTTGATCATCGCAATATGGGTGGCTCATTATCGTAACACAGTCGGCAAATACCGAAGCATGCCGAGCCGCCGGGCCGATTTTACGTTTTTCGATGACGGCGTTCAGGTTGAATCTGAATTAGGCTCAGCGAGAATCCCATGGGCCATGTTCATCAAAATCTGGGAACGACCCAATTATTGGATGCTGATTACTTCTCCGAACCAATACGTAACGCTTCCGCTTGATACTATGTCAGCGTCGGATCGGGACTTCGTACGATCCAAGGTGGCGGCCGCAAACTCGCGGAAGTCCTGATTGACGGGATGCCGACAAGGTCGTCGCCTTGCGTCGACTTTACCGGACATCCTCCCGAAACCAGGCAGTCCGCTTCGCGCCGCAAGGGCCCGCAATGTATCACCTGGGCTTCTCAAACAAGAGCCAAGGGTCGCGATTCGACGGTCGTAAATGACTGCGCGATCTGGCATCCTTTCGATCGCGATCATGATTGACCGGAGGAAACGACAATGAGCGATCCCCAGGAACACACGCCATTTGATGGCCCTCAAATGCAGGGAATGCATTACCAGCGGGCCGATATGTCAGGTGCTAACTTCGATGGCGTAAACCTCGCGGACGCACGGTTCTACGCTGTTTTGACCAAGGCGAAATTCACCGACACCAATCTAAGCGAAGCGGTTTTTGATGATATCAGCCTTGCGGATGCGCGCTTCAACAACGTCAATCTGTCGGGAGCCGCCATCACCAATGCAAACCTGTCGCGGTTGACCATAAGCGGCGTCACCCTGGCGGATTCAGACATCAAGGATGCGGATTTGACCGGGATGCGGATCAATGGCGTTCTCGTAACCGATCTGTTCGCGGCCTATGAAAAGGCGAACGCCTGAAAGCCATTTCCGGAGCAGAATGTCCGGCCTGTGATTGTGCAATCAATCCTAGTGAACGCCTTGGAAGAGGTCGCCGCTAAACGACAGCTTCTCGCAAGCCTCAGCCGAAACCCGCCAGGCCGGAAACGGCCCCAAAGGCGTCAGTAGATGAACTGACGTCGGCGCGGCAATCATTCGTTGCCGCGATGATCGAGCAACTCAATCATCGTGGTCAACATGCTGCCTACTTCCTCCGAGATTTCGCCGGGATGAATTCCGGCCTTGATCGCGTCCGCCGTCGCCTGCTCGGCGAGTTTCGCCGCAAGGGCGGGGTCGGACTTCGCGTAGGGGGAGACATTCTGCTCCACCCATTTCTGCAGGAATTCGATGCCGCGAGCGCTCATTACACAGTAATGCTCGTTGGAACGATTTCGTTCCAACGAGTTATATTCAAGAAAACGTCAGCCCTTTTTGATCATGTCCTGATGTTTCCCAAGTCTCATGTTACGATGAACGAAGATGCTGTCAGCGCCAGGTGCGGAGACAGAGTGGCAAACTGGATCTGATGCGCGCTGCCTGTACCGTCGCTGTCGAAAGAGAGCGCGCCGGTCGAGCTGTTGTAGATGATGTGATCGCCGCTGTTGTGTGCAGCCGTGCCGACGTGGAACGCCGCGGTCGGGAGGGCGCCCTTTTGAAGGCCGGTAAACACAGTGTGGTCGAGCTGGATCTTGTCCTGGGTCACACTGAAATCGGTGATCTTGTCGACATTGCTGGCCTTGAGGGCCGAGTTGAAGACGAAGACGTCCTTGCCTCCATTTCCGGTCAGCACGTCCTTGCCGCCGCCACCGTTGATGATGTTGTTGCCGGCATTGCCCTCAATCGTTTGCGAGAACTCGTTTCCGGTGAGATTGATGGCGGTGGTGCCGGACCGGTTGGTGGTGGCAAGATGCTCGATCTCGGAGCCGGCCGACAGCGCATAGCTGACCGACGCCAGCACCGTGTCGTTGCCGCTGCCCGGCAGTTCCACCACTTTGTCTCCAGGGTTGTTGACATAATAGGTGTCGTTGTAGCCCCGACCGATCATCGTGTCGGCGCCGCTGGTGCCGTGCATGACGTCAGCGCCGCCGGTGCCGTAGAAAACGTGATCGCTGCCGCTGGTCGGGGGCACGGTGGTGGTGGGCGGAGTCACACCGCCGGTCGGAGGCACGCTGGCTGTGCCTTGGTTGTGTTGAAGGAAAAGGGCCTGCAAAGCAGGCGAGTTTCCGAGCGCCGTGTCGCCCTGTTGAGAACCCCACGCATAGGCATAGTCGAAGGCGGGCGATGGAACCAGCTTGGACCAGTGGTCCAGCATGGTCTGTTCCTGGGCGACGGAGGGAAGGACATATTTGCCGCCCGTATCGGTTGTGAAGCTACCGCCCCCGAACGTCTGATAGACCGGAACGATCTGGCTGACCGGGATGCCCGAGGCGACCGCCGCGGCCACGGTCCTGTCGATCATGTTGTAGTCGACCGTGCTTGTTCCGGTGCGCACCGGATACGGGTCCAGGCCGTAATAGTCGATATGCGTGTTGGCGGGATTATAAGTGTTTGAAAAGTCGGGGTTTGCCGAAGATCCCATGTTCATCATGGTGATGAAGGTCTTGGCGCCCGGCACATTGGTGTGGATCCAGTCGGATTCCGCTTTCAGATTCGCGGCGGTGGCATAGGTCCCCCACTTGCCCGTGGGATCCGGCTCATCGACGAGGAAGAATCCAAACACCTTCGGATTGCCGATGAAGGGTGTGACTTTCTGGATGAAGGACGAGTTTGCCCCATTGGCTTCATCCAGCCAGACCAGGCCTTTCGTGCCGGCCGGCAGTGCGTTGAGTTCGTCCACGGATGAGACATCGACGAGATTGAATCCGGCGGTCGCGACTTGAGAGGCCGATCCACCCGAGGCGTAATGGAGGGTTGTCATGCAAATATCCTTCGTCCGATTCGGTAGCGCCCCACGCCTGCCTAGGGGAAACGGTATATTAGAGCCAAATCAAATACCCTCGCCTTTTGATAGAAACATTGATCGTCGCATGGAGTACACCGCGCGGCGCTTAGACTGCCTCGCGCATCGGGCTGTTGATTTTTAGGGATATTTTGGCGCGTGATGCGGAGCCGGACTGTTCCCGCCGCCATAGCGCCATCGGGTTTTGTTGCGCGAATCCACAGGACGATGCGCGACCGCCCGCTTCATTCAGCCGCTTCGGAGCGAACGGCCGCCGGCCGTCTATTGGCTACGCCCCACTTCCGAGGAAGGCTCTTTCTATCAATGGACGGTTGTGGCTGAGGTGCGGTTCAATGAGCATGTCGAGATGTCCCCCCACGATCGGGACTATGCTCAGACCGCTGACGAAAGCACTCCAGCCAAGATCTGTCGGAATGCCCTTGCGCCTGCACCGGAACAGCGTGGCGGGAATAGGCAGTGTGGTCTTCGGCTGCGCGAGCCACTGGCCGAATGCACGCATGCGCAGGATTTCCTCGAGCTCGAGCCTCAAGATGAATCGCATTCTTGCGAACGCCTTCCATCTCAGCCCTTCGATGCCCCTCGCGAGCACGGCTTCGGCGCCAAAATTGGCGAATGTCTTCGCGAGAGCCCGCAGGAGCATGCGATCCACCGTAACTCTGTGGGTGTGGATGCGCTGGGCGGTGCGCGCAAGGACTTCGCGATAATCGTGCTTGCCGGGCCCGATATTGGTGTCGAGGATTCCCAGGAACGTCACCGAGCGGCCCTCCGCCGCCAGTCTGGCGGCAGCCTCGAACGCAACGCCGCCGCCGAGCGAATAGCCGATCAGATTGACATTGCCGCTGGGCTGAACCTGCCTGATCTGGTCGACGACCGCATCCACCATCCGCGGTATCGTGCCGTGTCCCCTCAGCAGGTCGTTCAGGTCTCCGTAGCGCACGGCAACCACCCTGGCGATGTTGCCCATCTCGACGCCGAAGGTCGCCAGGCTTGGGCCGTAGCCGATCGATCCCGGCACAATGAACAAAACGGGCCTCGCGTCGGATGCCTCGACAAGCGATCCGCCTGTGTCTTGTCCCTTGGACGCCGCATTGACTGCATCGGCAAAGCTCATGCCGACGGTGAACGCGTCCAGGTTCAATTCCCGCCCAAGGGCCGTTTCGAGTTCCATGACAAATTGCAGCAGCTTCAGGGAATCGCCGCCGGCATCGTCCCAGCGGCTGCCGGCCGCTTTTTTACCCGGGAGGATCCTTTCCCATATTGCCGCCGCGATGCCTTCCACACCAGGCGGGCTCGCCGGTTGCCTGGGGTCTGGCATGTCCTCCCGCGCTTTCAGGGCGCGATCCAATTCCCGCAACCTCACCCCGTCGACCTTGCCGCCCTTGAGCTGCGGTATTTCGTCGACCTCGTGCAGTCGCGTGGGATGAACCGCCGGCGGCAACGCTGTCCTGATCAAGTCGCGCAATTCAGGAATGAACTCGTCTCCGCCGGTTTCCGCGGGCACCACGAAGGCAATCAGTTCGTTCGCGTCGGTCACCACGGCGACGGCGTCGCTCACCTGGGGTGCCCGGTGCAGGACGAGTTCCAGTTCGGCAGGCTCGACCCGCCTTCCGTTGATTTTTATCTGGCGCCCTTTTCGTCCGACGATCCACATCATTCCCGTGTCGTCGAGCCTGACCAGGTCGCCGGTCGCGAAGACCCGAAGCTGGGGATTGATGGAGTTCGCGTGAAGCGGGACGTTTCTCCCATCCGTCCAATAGCCCATGGCGGTGTAATTGCCCCTGATCAGCAACTCTCCTTCATCGCCCGGGGCGATCTGCCCTCCGTTCTCGTCGATGACGGCGTATTCAATGCCGGGAAGAACGAAGCCGACCGGGACCGTCGCGTCTCGTTCCGGATAGTTTCTGGGCAGGAACCACTGCGTGCCGGTCGTCTCCGTGGATGAGTAGCTGATCTGGACAAGGCAGGATTCGGGAATGTTGTCGCGCAGCCGGTCGATGTCGGACCACAGAATTTTTTCTCCGCCGACCCGCACGATACGCAGTGAGGAGAATGTGTCGGGCGCCGCACCCTTCATCAGCACACGCACCAGCGCCGGCACGAGATAGACGGCCGTCACCTGCCATTTGTGGAAGCTCTCGCGGGCAGCGCGGATGCCGGCGCTCTCGATGTCCAGGAGGTACAATGTGGCGCCGCACAGCATCGGGGTCATCATCTCGCGGCATCCCGCGATTGTGGCCGGCCCGGTCAGCGGCATGAACACGTCGTCGGGACCGAAGTGGCAGGCGTCGACATATTGCTGAACCCGCTGGAGGATCGCCCGCTGGCTGTTGACGACACCCTTTGGGGTTCCGGTGCTGCCCGAAGTGTACAGAATGATAGCCGGGGAATCGACCGAGACAGCCAATGGCAGCATCGCCAGATTGCCATCCGGGCTTGCGGTCAGCGAACCCGCCGCGTCGATCCATTTCAGGGGTGAGGCATCCGGCCAGCCTGCCGGTTTGCCCGGTCCGGGCTTGACGATCGCAGCCAGCCGGGCGCTGTCTGCTATCGCCGCGAGGCGCTGAAGCGGATCTCGGGGATTAAGGGGCACGGCGGGCCTGCCGGCGCGCATCGCGGCGAGCATGGCCACCGGATACCAGAGGGAATTTCCGATCAGCAGCCCGACCGCCTTTCCCGGCGGAACCGAGCCGGCGATCGCGCCGGCCAGCTTTTGGATCGCGCTCAGCAGGTCGGAAAAAGTGAGGGATGTCAAGCCGTCACTGATGGCGATTTTGCCTGGGTATTTTTCGACAACCCCCTCCAGGTGCTGGAACGCCGATCTCTCGGAGAAGTCGTCACCCATCCTTTGGAACGGCAGGCTGGCAGGTCCGTCCAAGTCCAGGGGGCGGACGGTGGCCTGTTTCCATGCGAGATCGTCTGTAACCCCATCATTGCGAGCTGCCGCGAGGTCCTGCTTCCTTGCCGTTGCGCGAGCCGACAGCAAGGCACGGGAAGGCGGGTTTTCTGAGCGCAGGCGTCCGAACGCTACCAACACAGCCCCCTTTTGCTGACCGATTTGTAGTGTCCTACGTGAGGGGCCCGGCCTTGGCATCGTTAGAACGAATGATTCCCGACTGATCTCTCAGGGCGGCATGTGGCCGGCGCGCATCGCGGCACTGTCCAGCGCCTTGCTTCATTCGAACAGACGAGGACAGCAGGAAAGCCTGCCCCTAGCGTGGACTTGGTGGTGTGTGCAAAGGGGCAACGATACCAGCCATGAAAGCGGATCCAAGAGCCAGCCATTTCGCGCGGTTGGGATACTGCCGGCATCCGGAGGGCACGCAATGAGCCCGCATCTTGTCTGCATTGGCGGAGAGGATCACCGCCTTAGAATACCTTTCCTGCTGGCGCTGCGCGAAAAGGGTTTTCGGGTCACTGCGGTGTCGAGTGATGTCGGCGCCGTCTTCCCCCTACATGGCATTCCTCATCGCCGATTCGGTTTCGATCGCTTCAGCAGTGGCGGGGAATGGAGCGCTCTCGGCAAAATCCGCAGATTGATGTCCGAGCTGCGTCCGGACATCATCCAAAGTTTCGACACCAAACCCAATCTCCTGACGCCCCTGGCCATACGCGGGCAGGTTCCGACCATCCGCACCATAAATGGCCTCGGTTGGACATTCTCGTCGATGGAGCCGCGGGCCCTGGCCCTGCGTCCGGTCTTTTGCGGCCTTCAGGGGCTCGCGTCGTTGTGGACAGCCATGACGGTCTTCCAAAATCGCGAAGATCAGGCCTTCTTCGAGCGCTATCGGCTGGCGGGTCACGGCAAGGTGCGCCTGATCCGCAGCTCCGGCATAGACCTGAACGCAT
>NZ_JAFKIC010000208.1 GCF_017306585.1 Mesorhizobium sp.
AGCGACGTCATCAAGACCTCGCTGCATGACTTCGAAGGCGACCAGACCTACACCGAGAAGCTCGGCCACTACGCTTTGATCAACAAGACGTTCGCCGAAGCCGAAAGACAGATCGACCAGTACGACGCCGTCTATTGCGCCGGCGGCCGCGGCCCGGAATATATCCGCACCGACAAGCGTATCCAGGCCATGGTGCGCCACTTCCACGAGACCAAGAAGCCGATCTTCACGATCTGCCATGGCGTGCAGATTCTGATCGCGGTCGACGGCGTCGTGCGCGGCAAGAAGGTTGGGGCGCTCGGCGCCTGCGAGCCCGAAGTGACGCTGGCCGGTGGTACCTATATCGACCTGTCTCCGACCGAGGCCTATGTCGACGGCACGATGGTTTCGGCCAAAGGCTGGACTGCTCTAGCGGCTTTCATCCGCGAATGCCTGAAGGTGCTCGGCACGGAAATTCGGCACAACTAGAGCGACTCCACGAAAGGTGTCCCCGGCTCGCTTGCCAGCACACATCCTCAAGTCAGTTTGCGGGCGGCCTAGGCCGAGAGCGGACATTCCGCTTTCGACCCCAAAGCCGTCTATCAGTAACGCGCTTTTGCGGCAGCTACAGTTCGCTGCCGGACTCCCCGAATGCGGGCGTTTGCGGGCGACTTGGAACGACGGCCCGGCTGTTGCTTAGTGAGCTTGCTCCTTTCTCGCACGCGGCAAGGGCATCGGTGATCCACATCCTGAAAAGGCTTATTCGCCTGTCTTGCTCAGTCTGGGCCGTAGCGAGATAGTACCCTCCGACGAGGATATCGGTGTTGAAGAGCTCGACGAGGTCGCCCCGGTTCAGTTCTCCGGCCGCCATGAGATTCGTCGTCAAGGCGACACCTTGCCCTGCAAGGGCGGCATCGAAACCAAGATTCGCATCCCAGAGCCTCGGGCCTTTTAGCGGCCGGTCGAGCCGCACCCCAGCCTGCGTCAGCCAGCTTGTCCACTGCGCGTAGGATTCCTCGTGAATGAGCGGCAGGCGCGTCAAGTCCTCGACCGACCGCGGCATGCCGTGCCTGGCCAGCCACCCTCGGCTGACGACCGGGAACATCCTTGGCTGAAGCAAGGGGAAGGCGCGGCCTGGGAGACGATTGCCGTCGCCGAAACCGATCATGACGTCGGCCTCGCCGCGCGAAAAGTCCGGCATCTGGTCCGTGGCGCGGACCAATACTTCCCCCGATGAGACGACTTCCCGAATTTCGTCCAGGCGCGGTATCAGCCAGCGCGTGGCAAGGCCGGGGAAGCACCAGATGTGTAACTCGTCGGTACCTGCTTTGGCGCGCAGTTGCGCCGATATGTTGGCGATAGACTGGAAGGCGACCGACGTCGCGTCGTGGAGCGACTTGCCCTCCGGCGTGAGCGTCACGCCGCGCGGTCCCGCCATTAACAGCTTCCAGCCGATCCAGCTTTCGAGGCCTTGCACATGCCGGCTGACAACCGTGTGACTGATGCCGATGTCGCTCGCGGCCTTGCGCATGCTGCCGGTGCGCCCCGCGGCCTCGAAGGCGCGCAGCATGATTAGCGGAGGCAGCCGGCCGGAGAGGGGGCGGGCAGGGTCGTAGCGGACGTACCGCTTCTTCTTTCGGATGTTGGATTCCGTCATCTTGAGCTCGCGCCTGTGGTTCGCCTGGTGCACCACTGTGTCATATTCCATCTGATACTCGACGCAGCCGCGCCAACGCTAGGGTGCGGAGAACATCCATCCGTGTGAGAGACCTTCATCATGAACAACACCGACCTGCGGCAGCGGCGCGCCAATGGCGTCCATGGCAATGACGGGCTGAACGCGGCGCTCGTGGTGGGAGCCTGACCGATGCGCCGGCTGGACGATCCCGCTCTTCTCAAGCAGCAGGCCTTCATCAATGGCGCCTTCACCGGCGATGCGACACTCAAGGTCGTCAACCCGTCGACGGGCGAGCATATCGCATCGGTTCCGGATCTTGGCGCGCCCGAGGCCGAAGCCGCCGTCGATGCGGCCGCCGCCGCTTTCCATCCATGGGCATCGCTTGCGGTCAAGGAGCGAAGCGCCGTGCTGCGGCGCTGGTTCGACTTGATCGTGGCCAGTCGCCGTGACCTTGCGACGATCCTCACGAGCGAACAGGGCAAGCCCTTCGAGGAGGCGCTTAGCGAGATTGACTACGGCGCCGCCTATGTCGAATTCTATGCCGAAGAGGCAAAACGCGTGACCGGCGAAATCCTGCCGTCGCACAAGGGCGATGCCCGCATCGCAGTGCTGCGCCAGCCGATCGGCGTGGTGGCGGCGATCACGCCGTGGAACTTCCCGGCTGCGATGATCACGCGCAAGATCGCGCCAGCTTTGGCGGCCGGCTGCACGGTGGTGGTCAAGCCGGCGCCAGAGACCCCGTTGACGGCGCTGGCCCTTGCCGAACTCGCGTGGCGTGCCGGGCTTCCGGCGGGCACCGTGAATGTGGTGACGGGCGATGCGGTCGCCATCGGCCGTGTGCTGACCAGTCATCCCAAGGTGCGCCTTGTCGGTTTCACGGGATCGACGCCGGTGGGCAAGCTGCTTATGGCGCAGGCTTCGACGACGGTGAAGAAGGTCGCGCTCGAACTCGGCGGCAACGCGCCGTTCATCGTGTTCGACGATGCCGATATCGACGCCGCGGTGGAAGGCGCGATCGCGTCCAAGTACCGCAACGCGGGGCAGACATGTGTGTGTACCAACCGCTTCTACGTGCAGAAGGGTATCCATGACGCGTTCGTCCGGGCATTGGCGCAAAGGGTGCGCGCGCTTCCGGTCGGCGACGGTTTCGTCGATGGCGTGCTGCACGGGCCGCTGATCACCGAAAAGGCGGTTGCCAAGGTGGAAAGCCACATCGCGGACGCGATCGCGAAGGGCGCTTCGCTCGTCGTCGGCGGAAGGCGGCACGTGCTCGGCCGCACCTTCTTCGAGCCGACGCTTCTGACAGGCGCTACCTCCGACATGGCGCTGGCGCGCGAGGAAACCTTCGGCCCGGTCGCGGCGGTCTTCACCTTCGAGACCGAGGACGAAGTGGTCGCTGCGGCAAACGATACCGAGAGCGGGCTTGCGGCCTATTTCTACACGCATGACGTTGGACGTGTGTTCCGTGTCCTCGAGCGCCTCGAATACGGAATGGTGGGCGTAAACACCGGGCTGATTTCGACCGAGCTCGCGCCCTTCGGCGGTGTCAAGGAGAGCGGCAATTCGCGCGAGGGGTCGCACCACGGCATCCTGGAGTTCACCGAGCTCAAATACGCCTGCATCGGCGGGTTGGGAATATGAAGGCCAGACAAACTTGGAAAGTGCTCCGCAATCCTTGCCATCTGGCCTCGACCGCGGAGCACGCTTCAGCCTTGGGAGGCAGGTCTTGTTGCTTCAGTTTGTTGCGAGAAGAGGCCAAACGTCGGTTTTGAGGTTCGTTACGAAACCGCGCTGTGGTGCCTAAAAGAAAATCTTGTGGCCTTTTCCCCAGGTTGCTTCAACGTCACTTCGCTTTCTGCCTGCCGTACAGCCCGAGGAGCTGTTTGAGTTCGTCGTGCGGCAGGCCGAACAGTGTGTAGCCATCCGCGCCCGTCATCGTGTCTGCAGCCACCAGGGCGTTGACGATCGCTTCCTCGGTGGCTTCCACCGTCGCCTGGAAGACAGGATCGAGCAGTCCCGTGGCTAGCATCGGGCCTTCGTTCAACTGCTTGTCGGGCACGTCGTTCGCGGCGGAGGTGGTCGAGAACGAGACGATCAGGTCCCCGGACCCATTGCCAGAAAAAGACCCGAGCCGGCCGAGGCCAAGCGAAGCTCGCCGCGCGACCCGGTTCAACTGCATGGAACTTAACGGAACATCGGTTGCTATAACGACGATGATCGATCCGTCGTCGGGAACTGGCTTCCCGCCGCTGCCGTCCGCTTGGCACTCTGGCGTCTTTTTCTCGCCTGATTGGCCCGGCGCGTAGCAGGGCAGCCACTTTGCTTTCAGTTCGTGTCCCACCGGAACGCCCGAAATGCGCAGGACCTCTCTCGCGCCCGTGTTGCATTGAACGAGCACCCCCACGGTGTAGGGCTGCTTGCCGATAGAAATTGTTCGCGAGGCGGTGCCGATACCGCCCTTGAAGCCAAAGCACCGCATTCCGGTGCCCCCGCCTACATTGCCCTCGGCGACCGGACCTCCGTTGGCGCGTTCGATTGCCTCAATCGCATGCTCCGGTTTGACGTGAAAGCCCTGGATGTCATTCATCCCGCCGTCCCACGTTTCCGCGACGACCGGCGTCACTGCCTCGCCGAACTTCAATGCGGTCCACTGCTGTAGCCCGGCATAGACCTGCCCTATGGCATTGGTGTTGGAGATGCCGATGGGGCCGTAAACAACGCCGAGGTCCTGGAGGTAGGACTGGCCGGTCATTTCACCGTAGCCATTCAGGTTGAAGAAGCCGCCATTCACCGGCTTCGAACTGGCATGCCCTCTTGGCAACACAACCGTCACGCCGGTTCGCACCGGACCTCGCCCGACCTCAATCCTTCCTTCCCCTTCGATCAAGGTAATATGCCCGACCTCGACGCCGGCAACGTCGGTAATCGCGTTGAGTTTGCCTGGCGTCCCGTCGAATGCAACGCCCAGATCGCGGGCGCGCTCGCCGGCTGCCGCCATGCCGCTCAACAACGATGCCGCAAGCAGGACTGGAATAAATGTCTTATGCACGCCAAACCTCCCAAAGCCGTGGTTCGGCCAACCTTATCGCTCTTGAGATCCAGACAAATAGCGACCCGACGAATATTGCATCGGATTGGTCGATGTAACGCGATAGAGTTCTTCTGCAGTGTGGCTCTTCTGTCCGCGCGTTAACACTCACGTTGGATGGAGGCGTGCCCGATAGTACATTGCGGATAGTCAGTTCGCCGTCAGGCGCCCGCGAAGCGGCTCATTCGAGCAATTTCATCTCCGATTGCGCTTCAACACCCCTCAGTCCTTCAGATAGGAGCCTCATCCGCAAACCGTCCTGGCAAATGCTGTGTCAGCGGCTTCGTTCAATCCGTCTCAAATATGTTGCTAAAGCGAGGCCGGCACCGTCGGCACTGCGGGGCTTCGTCAATTCGGCGTGCCGGTCCGTTGTCGATGCGACGCCGGCGTTTGGTGGTCGCGTACCCTCTCATATTCCGTCGGCTCCGAGCCATATGGGTATGCCCGCTTGAATAGGCGGGGCGCTTTGGAACGGATCGATACATCTACATTCACGATGTATGCACAGGATATTGCGAATTTAACATTCTCAAAGAATTGCGCTCACTAGTCCAGTCAGAGGGTATGCTGCATATTGAAAACTACTGTGAGGAAAAACGTGAATTTATCTGCGCCACTACGACCATTTCTCGACTGGTCCGTGAATACCGAATGGGAGCGATGGACGCAGGTTGCCGTGTCGTTGCTGGGTATTCCATGTAGCGAGCACTATTCAGGCGAACCGCGGCCCAACGACCAAGCTTGGGCGCCTGAAGCGATCCGTGGTCAGTCTGGGAAAATTTGTGACGGACCTCTCACCTGGGACTTTGATATTGGTGGCCCGCTCGAATCGTTTCTGCCCAACGGTGGAAGGGATTGCGGGAATCTCAACCCGACCTCGCAGTCATTCGAAGAATACTTTTCTGCGGCAGTTGAGATCCTGAAGCGACAGTTTGCGTCATCAAAGTTCAGCGGAATTCTGGGAGGAGATCACGGCGTTACTGTTCCGGTGGTTCACGCCTTGGAAGCTATCGGGCAACCTGTGCACCTCGTTCAAATCGACGCCCATATGGATTGGAACGATGAGGTCCGGGGCGCGCGTCGAGGATATTCTAGCCCGATGGTACGAGCATCGGAACTTCCCTGGATCAGTGGAATTACCCAAATTGGTATTCGAGGAACTGGAAGCATTGGCGCCAAGGAGGTCGAAGCCGCACAGGATTATGGTGCAAAAATCATTACGGCCAGGGAAGTTCACGAAGGGGGGGTGTCCCCCATTCTTCAGCATCTCGACGGTAAGGGTCCATTCTACCTTACCATTGACGCAGACGGATTGGACCCGTCGGTCATGCCTGCGGTTATCACCCCTTTGCCAGGTGGTCTTCGCGTCGACCAGGTTCTACCGATAGTACGCGCGTTGGCCAAGGCGCACCTGGTCGGGATGGACGTGGTTGAAGTCGCGCCTGGGGTGGATCTCCCCAATCAGATTACTAGCATCACAGCAGGCCGCCTGATGGTGATTGCCATGGTTGCTGCGCTGCAGTTTCAGAACAATTAGCGATTCGAGGGGGGGCGTCAGATGATCAACGCGAAGGCTGTGCTAGCTTTCATTCTCTCTGTTTGCTTCATGTCTCCGTCAGGAGGCCGCAGCTTGGAGGAAATTCGAGAGTCAGGGAAGATCCTCATTGCAGCTGATGCCTACTTCCCGCCGTTTCAATTTTTCAAGGGGTATAAGCTCACCGGCTTCGAAGTGAATATTGCAAACGCAATCGGCGGTCACCTGGGCCGCACGATGATACTCTAGACCTCTGCTTGCGCTCAGTGAGAGCGGCTTTCCTGATCTTCCTCAATAGTGCCAAAAATTCACAATAAAATTCCTGGCAGGCAGCCTCTCCAGGAAGATCGGGATCGTCTCAACGGAAAGCTAAGAAGGGATGGACGTCGTGCCGTGTTCCAGCGAGATTTCTATTCGAATCACAGATCTGAATAAATGTTATGGCCCATTTCAGGTGCTTCGTGATGCTAGTATGACGGTGCATAAAGGGGGAGCGGATAGAACTGGCTCGGTTTGTCTGAACAGATTCGCGCGATCGATAAGCGGTTAAAATGAAAATACTGTAATACTGTGATCACGATGTCATGATCTACGGAAGCCGATTGATGTTTCGGATGTTGGCAATGGTGGCATTATTGGGGGTGGGCTTGGGAGGCACAGCGCGCTCTGCAGAGATCGACGTGGTTGAATTAACAGCACGACAGGTACAGGAGGACCTGAAACAGGGGAAATACAACTCGCGCGAACTTACCCAAGCGTTCGCTGACCGGATTGCAAAATACAACCCTGTCTACAATGCTATTATCACATTCAACCCGCACGCGCTCGCCGAGGCGGACGCCGCAGACAGCGACCGCCTCGCCGGCAAGAAGCTCGGTCCTCTGGCGGGTGTCCCTGTTGTAGTAAAAGACACGATGGACATGGCTGGTTTGCCGACCACAGCGGGTTGGGCGCCACTAAGCGGTCGGGCAGGAGGTCTCGACCTAATCCCCACCCGTGACGCAACTGTGGTCCAAAGGCTGCGGGACGCTGGCGCGATCATCCTAGGAAAAACCAATGTACCGGTCCTGAGCCTGAGTGGCACCAACGCAAATGACAGTTGGGCGGGGCCGACCTACAATGCGGCAAACCCAAATTTTGCTCCAGGTGGCAGCAGTGCAGGCACGGCTACCGCTGTCTCCGCGAGTTTCGCGGTTCTGGGACTTGGCGCAGAAACCGGAGGATCCATCCAGAATCCGGCGGCAGCACAAGGCCTGGTGAGTGTCAAGCCGACATTTGGTTTGGTTCCAAACGCCGGCGTCTTTCCTTCGGCAAGCAGTACGCGCGACGTAGACGGTCCTCTTGCAAAGACCGTCTACGACGCCGCTGTAGCCCTTGACGTGATCGCCGGCTACACTCCCGACGACCCAAAAACCACAGCGGCAATCGGCAATGTCCCTTACAAGGGCTATGCCGCTCAGTTAGTAGATAATGCGCTGATCGGTAAGAGGATAGGCCTCTACGGGCCAGGCTGGCGCAACGCACCTCTTTCTGAGGAAACGCAGGAGCTTTATCGCAACGCGATAGCGGTGCTGGAGAAGGCTGGTGCAGTTGTTGTTCAGGATCCGTTTTCGGGGTCAGGCTTTTCATCGTTGGCAAAGCCTGCGGATGTGCCCGATTTTGGAGGCTACGACCTTCGCGGAGAAGAGTCGGCTGCATTTGACCTTCAGAATTATCTCGGGAGACGGGGGCCAGAAGCTACTATCCTCAACCTCGCCGAGCTAAGGGAGGCGGTCAAGCAGGATCCATTCTCGGAAAGCGGCCCAGCGTCTTATATAAGAATCCAGCCTGAATTTATCCAGTCATTGGCAAATCCGTCCACCCCGCCAAACCTCGCGGGATTCCTGGCTGCGCGAGAAGGGTACATTCAGAGCTTCAATCGTGTGATGATCGAGAACAAGCTGGATGCTCTTATGTTTCCGCAGATGCGGACCGAAACACCTAAGCTATTCAGCACTGAAGTGATTGCCGAAACGACCGTTTCGGAAATCAACATTGGCGGCTTTCCGGCCGTGACCGTCCCGGCAGGCTACTACAAATCAGACACCCCGTTTGGAGTCATTTTTGTGGGAAAGCTATGGTCCGAAAGCGATTTGCTGAATATTGCTTATGGTTATGAACAACACTCAAAATTGCGCCGCTCACCAGAGCTTGGTCAGTCCGTGCCGAAAAAACCCTAAGCTCGCAAACTCCTCAGGCCCGGGACTGTTGTAGAGACGTTCCATCCAGCGATGATGACGTCTGCATCAGAATGCGACGAACGGGAACGGCCTCTTCCGAATGCAAATGGAGCCTCCGTTTCAACGGAGGCTTTTTCCTGATTCACAGAGATGAAGGCGCGCCTTGCGCTGTATTGGGCAGAATGTGCGAGTCTCGGAAAAGTCCGGACAATGATTCCGCTAAATGCCGGACAGTTTCGGGCGGCGGTTTGACGGTTGGTTCGTGGCTGCGCCGTCTTGTTGACGAGGCCTCTCACGACAAGGTTGAGCAGAACCAATGCCGAGATGGAAGCACGTAGGACGAACGGTTCGGACTATTCTGCGGCTGACCCACGAAGAGGTTTCTTGGTGTGCGAGATGGCCGAGCGGCTGTAGATCGGCAAGAAGGTTCGTCGAGAACTTTACGGCAGCCGGCCAGAGCGCACGGCGCGGCTCCTTGAACAGATGGAGCTGCAGCTCGAGGAACTCGAAGCCGACGCTGGCGAAGACGTGCTGGCCGCGATCCCCGACACCTCGATCTCCGGCCGACGCGTTGCTCGCGAGCTGGCGGACCTGGTCGCCGAGCGCGGCAAACCAAACATGATCGTCTCCGACCACGGCACGGAGTTCACATCGAACGCAATCCTTGCCTGGTCGAAGGGTCATCGTGTCGAATGGCACTACATCGCGCCGGGGAAGCCCATGCAAAAACGGCTGCGTTGAATCCTTCAACGGCCGAATGCGTGACGAACTCTTGAACGAGAGCCTGCTCTTCGGCCTCGACCACGGCCGAAGTGCCATCGCCGAATGGAGAGAGGACTTCAACACCGCGAGGCCACATCCCTCGCTTGGCTACCAGACACCGGCGGATTTCGCCGAGGCCATCACCGCAACCGGCTCCGACGCTGCGCTATTTGGTGGCTCCGCGTCTTCGCCGGTGGCTCAATCCGCGCCACACAGCGTAACAGAAACGGTCGAGGCTCTAATCGCAGCCGGATGACATCTCAGTGGCACGTCATGACTTCCCAAATCTCCCTAACCGGGAGGTCAGTTAGCATCTGCCGGATTTCTCCTTCGATTCGGGTCTGCGGGCGACATTCAACAAAGACTTCCGAGCGCGAGAGGATGTCCTGTTGCCGCTCGGTCTTGCCGGGACAATCGACGCCCAAGCGTTGATGTGAATGCCGGTGCCCACCATGTTGTCGGAAAGGATCACGGCGTTCTGCTTGTCCGCAGTTGCGGCGCGAGGGCGCATCGAAGCTGACGTAGTAGCCGTTGACGATCCGCGTTGCGATGGCGATCGCAATCGCCGCCAACGATGCCGGTCGTCGTCAGCCGGGCAATGACAGTGTGCCGTCTAGAGTGATCCAGCGTTCACGCCGATAGCGCACGACTTCGGTCATCGGAACCAGCTCGCGCCGAATTGAGGAAGCGTGCAGGTCGTAAGCGGATCGCCTTGGAGCAGATCGATACATCTATATATCCGGTGTATGCGCATCATATTACGGATTTAACATTCTAAAGATTGAACTCACTAATCCAATCCGTGTGGTGGGTACCAAGGATATGCTGCATGGAGCTAGTGGGTTTTGGTGCTGGTGGCTGGGGCGGGTCGCTCCTGAGTGGTCTGTTCGTCACTATGGAAGTGGCAATCCTTGCCCTGCCGCTGGGTCTGTTTTTCGGCCTCATGATCGCATTGGGTAGGCGGAGCAAATCGCGCCTTCTCAGGACTGCTTCGGCTGGCTATGCGAATGCATTCCAGGCGATCCCGGAATTGCTGACAATCTTTGCCATATACCATGGTTGCTCCCATCTCATTCAGCTTTCGATGTCGGAACTCGATGTGCAGACGTCGTGGACCATTCCAGGTGTCGCGGCGGGGTCGTTCGCTCTCAGTCTCGTGTTCGCTGCCTATTCAAGCGAGATCTGGATGGGTGCTCTGGCGGGCATTGGGCGGGGCCAGTACGAGGCAGCAATGTCCCTCGGACTTCCAGGCATCGCATCCCTGCGAATTGTCATATTGCCCCAGGCATTCCGGCTCGCTCTTCCTGGGCTCGGCAATCTCTGGATCATCCTCCTCAAAGATACCGCGCTTGTCTCGCTGATATCTGTCTCCGATTTTATGAGAGAAGTGAACCTGGCGGTCGCGGCAACCCATAGATACTTTGCGCTCTATCTGTTTGCCTGCCTCGGTTACATCCTCCTGACAAAGATATCGGAGTTTGTTCTCGAACGATTGAATCTGAGAGCAAGCCGTCACCTTGTGAGGGTGGCATAATGGACACTTCACTTGTCATCGAAAACGCCGGCCGTCTCTACGACGGGTTCAAGCTAACGCTTGGCTTGGTAGGCTTGTCCGCCATCTGTGCTGCACTCATAACCGTCCCTTTGGTTTTGGGATTACGCTCCAAGGCGTGGGCGCCGCGGGTAGTTTCTCAAACCTATCTCACCTTCTTTCGCGGTTCTCCGCTCCTGGCTCAGCTTTTCCTGCTATACTACGGGAGCGGCCAATTTCGACCCCTGTTGGAGGGCCTCGGCGTCTGGTGGCTTTTCCGCGACGCCTTCTTCTGCAGCGTTCTCGCATTTGCCCTCAATTCCGCTGCCTATACCGCTGCATTGGTGAAGGGAGCGATCGACGCGCTACCCGAAGGGCAATGGGAAGCCGCCGCCGCTCTTGGGCTTGGTTGGGTCGCCACGCTGCGAAAAGTAATCATGCCGCAAGCCATTCGGGGAGCCCTGCCTGGCTATGGAAACGAGATCGTTCTCCTGATCAAGGCTAGTTCCATTACGATGGCTGTGACGCTTTATGAGTTACTTGGGGTTGTCAAAGTAGTATACTCAAGAACATTTGACATTAGTATATATATTTGGGCTGCTTTGATTTATATTGTTATCGTTTCTTCTGTCAGGGTCGCCTTTAGGGTGTTGGAGCAATCATTTTTCCGATGGTGACCACTTCGATGGCGAATCCGAAGCCGACGGCAATGGGATCGGCATCTAGTCTGAATGAACAACACAGGCCAGCAACTTGTGAGCGGCTTAACGCGGCTCGGAAAAGAAGCAAATAGGCAAAATGGGAGGAAATCAAATGAAACCGGTAAATCACTACAAAGTGCTGCTCGCAACGGCACTGCTGTCGCTCAGTGTCACTTCCGCAATGGCTGAGCAGCGTACACTCAAGATTGGCACCGACGGCCTTTATCCGCCCTTCAGCGTCGTCGACAACTCAGGCAAGGTGACCGGTCTCGACATCGAAATCGGCAACGCGATCTGCGCCAAGCTCGATGCGAAGTGCGAATGGACGGCGCAGGACTTCGAAGGTCTCATCCCCGCCGTCCAGAACGGTCGTTACGACATGGTTATTGCATCGCATTCAATCACGGATGAGCGCAAGAAGGCCGTGGACATGATCAAGTACTACAACTACACCACGAGCTTCTTGCTGCCGAAGAATAGCGACGTATCTGAACTGTCACCGGCCGCGTTCGAAGGAAAATCAGTTGGGGGCCAGACAGGAACCGTCTTTGCCTCCTACCTTGAGAAGAATTTTTCAGGTTCGACGTTGAAATTCTATCCTTCCCAAATTGAAGCTTACGCCGATCTCAGCGCCGGTCGCATCGATGCCGTAATGGGAGACACCCTCACTCTCTATACTTGGGTACAAGGCGAAGGAAAGAATTGCTGCAAGGTCTCGGAAGCCAAGATTGTGGACCCGTCCATTGGAGATGGCGCCGGGATAGTAATTAGGAAGGGCAATGAGCCTTTGCATTCGGAGGTTCAGAAGGCCGTCGACCTGATGTGGTCAAATGGTGAGTTCGACGCGATTTGGGCCAAATACTTTACTTTCCGCATCGGAAACGACAAGTGACCAGGGTTCTCGCGCCATGAGTGACCCGTCTCAAGCTCAGTCCCCTGGCCTGGTGTCGATTGGCGGCGCGAGGCTGAGCAGGGAAACTCGCAGAAAGGCCTCCCTCCGATCCAGGGGGTCGATCTGGTCTGAGTGAACAACATAGACCAGCAATCAGTGGCGTAACGCGGCTCGGAAAAGACGCAGTTGTCAAAATGGGAGAACCGAATGAAGCCGGTAAATCATTACAAAGTCCTGCTCGCAACGGCACTGCTATTGCTCAGTGCCACTGCTGCAATGGCTGAGCAGCGTACACTCAAGATCGGCACCGATGGCCTCTATCCGCCTTTCAGCGTCGTCGACAACGCGGGCAAGGTGACCGGTCTCGACATCGACATCGGCGATGCAATTTGCGCCAAGCTGAAGGCAAAGTGCGAATGGACGGCGCAAGACTTCGAAGGCTTGATACCCGCCGTCCAGAACGGGCGCTACGACATGGTTATCGCCTCGCACTCGGTCACGGCTGAACGAAAGAAAGTCGTGGACATGGTGAAGTATTACAACAACACCGCAAGCTTCGTGATTCGTAAGGATAGCGACGGCTCCGATCTGTCTCCTGCCAAATTCACAGGAAAAGTGATAGGAGCCCAAACCGGGACCGTTCATGCTTCCTATCTTGAGAAAAACTTCTCAGGCTCGACGTTGAAATTCTATCCTTCCCAGATTGAAGCCTACGCCGACCTCAGCGCCGGACGCATCGACGCCGTAATGGGCGATACCCCCACTCTCTATACTTGGGTCCAAGGCGAGGGAAAGGATTGCTGCAAGGTGTCGGACGCAAAGATCTCGGACCCCTCCGTTGGAGATGGCGCCGGGATCGTCATCAAGAAGGGCAATGAGCCCTTGCGTTCGGAGGTTCAGAAGGCCGTTGATCTGATGTGGTCAAATGGTGAGTTCGACGCGATTTGGGCCAAATACTTTCCCTTCCGCATCGGAAACGACAAGTGAGCAGGGGCCTCGCGCCATGAGCGACCCATCTCAGGTCCAATCTCCTGCTATGGATTGGCGGCGCGAGGCCGTGCAGGGCAACTACGCAGAAAGGCCCCCCTCTGATCCAGAGGGGCCGACCCGAATATGGTTGTATGCAGATCGCATTTCGTATCGGCCGGGCGACCCCATTCGAATCTCGGTCAACACCAACGCGCAACTCTATTCACTTGAAATATACCGCGACGGCGCCGTCCGTGAGCTGGTGTTTCATAGCGAGGACATTGCTGGCGTTTGGTCCGCCACAAACGCCAATTGCTCGGAGGTAGGCTGCGACTGGCCGGTTTCGGTCGTCATAACCAATACAGATGGCTGGCGCTCTGGCGGCTTCGTCATCAGGGCTTTCGCTGCATCCGGCGGCGATGGTGTTGTCGCCGAGAGCGAGCACGTCGTCATCATCGGCCCGGATCGTCAAGCGCGGACGGCCGCGACCAATGACAGGCTGCTTTTGATAGCGGCGACGGCCACATGGACGGCCTATAATGATTGGGGCGGCTCCAATCATTATCAGGGCCTGTCCGGGCCCGAAGGAAATGATTTTTCGCCGCGTCTGAGCATTCAGCGACCTTACGCCCGCGGCTTCGTCAGCATTCCCGATGAGGCTCCGCGTGCTGTGCTCTTGGATCAGCCCGGTATCCTGGAAGAACCGGAATACCCACACATGGAGTGGGCCTATCTGAATGGATACAGCAAAAAATATGTCTCTGCGGGGTGGGCAAGTTTCGAACGACGATTTGTGATTTGGGCCGAGAAAGCAGGCTACCTGGTCGACGTGATATCTCAGACCGATCTGCATAACGATCCAGCCCTTCTGTCCGGCTATCGATGTGTGGCAACTATCGGCCATGACGAATATTGGTCTTGGGAAATGCGCGACGCGATCGATGTTTATGTCGAACGCGGCGGACGTGTCGCGAGGTTTGCCGGGAATTTCATGTGGCAGATCCGGCTAGAGGACGGTGGGAATACACAAGTCTGCTACAAATATACGGCTCGTGATCGAGACCCATTGATGAAAGTCGGCCCGAGACATCTCGTGACCGAGTCCTGGGAGGCTGGGGACATAGGGCGGCCTGGCGCCTCGACATTCGGCCTAAACGCCACCCAAGGCATGTATGCGAGCTGGTCCGGGTGTTCACCCCGCGGAGCCAAGGGATTTCCTCTGTATCGTCCCGATCATTGGGCTCTTGCGCAAACCGGGTTGTATTATGGGGATATCATCGGCGGCCAGAGTGGCGTGTTCGGCTATGAAGTCGATGGGATCGGTTATGAAATCCGCGGCGGCCTGCCATTCGTTGCACCGGGAGCGGTAGCGCCCGTGGGCATGGAAATACTGGCCCTGGGCCTGTCATCCACGATCGAGGAAGGGGAAGCGATCAAGCCTGGCCAAACGTTTCTGGGGCAGGAAGATGCAGAGTACGTCGCTATGGTTCTAACCGGGTCGGCCGACCGGGCGAGCATCGAGAAGACAAAACGGGGATGCGGAGCGATCGTCCACTTCGAGCGCGGAAAGGGCGAAGTCTTTCATGCAGGAAGTTCGGATTGGATAATGGGGCTGGTTCGTGATGACCAGATCGTTATTCGCATCACCAGGAATGTCCTTGATCGGTTTTTGACACCGTGACGGTCTAACTGGCTGCAAAGGCGCTGAGCGCGCCCCGCGGTGGTGCGTCTTGCGATTGGACCGGTAAGTTTGCAAGACCATCGCTTTGTTGACTTGGGTATGGGAAGCCAGCCAGTGCTGGCACGCCCTGCGGCGCGCCAGCACATTTCACTATCGGCTGATTACGCCGGGCAGGACACAAAGCAGTTCATAAAGCAGATTGGCAGCGGTGATCGCCGTTGTTCCCGTGGTGTCGAAAGGTGGCGACACCTCGACCAGATCCGCGCCGACAATGTTCAATCCCTTGCAGCCCCGAATGATTTCCAGGGCCTGGACCGTGGTGAGGCCGCCGATTTCCGGCGTCCCTGTGCCAGGGGCGATTCCGGGATCGAGGCTGTCGATATCGTAACTCACATAGACCGGGCCGTCGCCCATCTGCTGGCGGACTTCGGCCATTAGCGGCGTAAGCGACTTATGCCAGCAGTCTTCCGCCGTCACGACCCGGAATCCCTGCCCACGCGGCCAGTCGAAATCTTCTGCGGCGTAACCAGACCCTCTCAGCCCGATCTGAACCACTCGCTTGCAGTCCAGAAGACCTTCCTCGACAGCGCGCCGGAACGGTGTGCCATGCGCGATGGCTTCGCCAAACTGATGCTCGTTGATGTCGGCATGCGCATCGATATGGACAAGGCCGACTGGACCGTGCTTGCGCGCCATCGCTTGCAGGATCGGATATGTGAGCGTGTGGTCTCCCCCGATTGCGAGCGGCTTGCAGTCGAACTTCAAGATGCCGTCGAAGAATTCCGAGATGATGCGCACCGACTTTTTCAAATCATAAGGGTTCGTCGGCACATCTCCGATGTCGGCTACCTGGAGGCTGTCGAACGGGGCGGCTCCGGTGCCCATATTGTAGGGTCGGATCATCACCGATTCAGCGCGAACCTGACGAGGACCAAAGCGCGTGCCGCTTCGGTTCGACGTGCCAATGTCCATTGGAACGCCGACGAAACAGGCGTCCAGCCCCTTCGCGTCTGGCGCGTGAGGTAACCTCATCATGGTTGTAATTCCCGCGAAGCGGGGCATCTCGTTGCCCCCAAGCGGTTGATTGAATGTAGTCATAATCGCTTCTCCAAATTCCTTTTTCAACCCGCACATGCGAGGCGCGCAGAACCAGGGTTCTCGAAATTGGGTCGCTCCCCACCAATTGATCAATACGAATTTCTTACCTTGGAAAAATAGCGATCAGGTCATGTTGCATCGGGAGATTCGATGTAACATCGTGATGTTCCCAAAAAGGAGGAAACGATGCGGCGTGTTCACGACGTTGATCTCAAGCTGCTTCGCACATTCCGCGCCATCGTCGAGGCGGGCGGTGTTGCGGGGGCGCAGCTTACCTTGAACGTGTCTCAATCCACGCTCTCCACGCAGCTGGCTGACCTTGAAAAAAGGCTGGGGTTTCGCGTCTGCTACCGAGGCCGATCGGGGTTCGCACTAACGAAAGCCGGACAACAGGTCTATGACGCCTGCGCGGACCTCTTCTCTGCTGCCGACAGGTTTCAGAATACTGCCGCCTCGATCTCGGGTGAACTCAAGGGAGTATTGCGTCTAGGCATAGCGGACGCGATGATTACAAACCGCGCTTGGGATTTGTCGGCAATTCTCGGTGAGTTCAACGACCGCGCCAAAAAGACCGTGATCGAGATATTCATGGACTCCCCTGGCAGGATGGAGAGATTAATCATCGAGGGGGCGCGAGATGTTACCATCGCCGGCGCCTTTACCCGAAAAACCGCCGGTGTCGTCTATATTCCTCTCTTCAGCGAGCAGCATGCGATCTTCTGCTCAAATGATCATCCGCTGGCAAACCAGGAACGCGTTGAGACCGCCGAGTTGCAGAGCTACCCTTTCGTCGCGCGACGCTATTTGCACCGATACGATCTTGAGCGAGTCGGGCATCTCAACCCTGGTGCGATCGTGGAGGAGATGGAGTCGCAAGCGCTTCTGATACAATCAGGTCGCTTCATCGGCTATCTGCCCGTGCACTACGGGGAAACCCTGCCGTCGCTTACGAGGGTCAGAACGACAGACGGCATCGACTACTATTCGCCTTTCTATCTTCTTCACAAAACCAACGCGGAAGAAAACCTTCTCGTCAGAAACTTCGTCAACAGAGTTCGAGAATTTAAGATCCGGAAATCAGCGCCGTATTCGCAGTCGATACAGCCTCTTCAAGGCGGTATCGGTCGGAAAAGGCGCTAGCGCTTATATTCGATTTATCGATGTAAAGCGTCGAAAGATCGAATAGACGGAAGCGTCTCTCGGCCGTTAGCTGCTCCCGGTTATGCGCCGCCTGGCGAGTATGGGAGTTCCAATGCCAACCGATACGATCAATGTCCATCTTGCCCCGGCGATCGCAGGACTGCTGGACCGTCGGCAGGAGCGTATCCGTGTGCTTTCGGAGGACTTTCGACGGGCTCGTTTAACGTGCGTGTCAATCCTCATGTCATGCACATTGCGACACACGACGCTCCCATGGGGGCGCGCTTGCAGCGCGCAGCCTGAGCTTTCCTGCCGAGACAGAAAATGACCTCAATGATGATCAGCCTTAGCAAGATACATAAATCCTATGGGTCGCTGGAGGTGCTCAAGAGCATAAGTCTCGCCGTCAATGCTGGCGAGCGGGTAGTGCTTTGCGGGCCCTCGGGATCGGGAAAAAGCACCCTGATCAGGTGTATTAACGGTTTGGAAAAGCGGACGAGCGGCCAGATTCTTGTGAATGGTCACGAGTTGCGCCCCAACTGTGAAAACATTGCCGATCTCAACGGTGAGGTTGGGATGGTCTTCCAGCAATTCAATCTGTTTCCGCACATGACTGTGCTGCAAAATCTAATGCTGGCGCCGAGGATTGTGAGGAAACTGTCTCGTGAGGAGGCAAGAGCTCGGGCCTTGCGCCTCTTGGAGCGTGTGAAGATCGCGGACAAGGCGGATGCGTATCCTGGACAGTTATCAGGCGGCCAACAACAGCGTGTCGCAATTGCGCGGGCGCTGTGCATGCAGCCGAAGGTGATGCTTTTCGATGAGCCTACCTCGGCGCTGGATCCCGAGATGGTCAAGGAAGTTCTCGACGTCATGATCGACCTGGCGCGGGAAGGTATGACCATGATCGTCGTCACCCACGAGATGGGATTTGCAAGAACCGTGGCCGATCGCGTGATCTTCATGGATGGCGGTGTGATCGTGGAAGAAGACGCCCCGGCTTCATTTTTCGCCAAGCCCAAGCATCCGCGCACGAAGGAATTCCTCCGGCAAGTCTACGAACATAGCCACTAGTCGCGCACCGCGCCCGCATGTCGGGAAGCCCAATCAAACGCTCTCACTCAAGGAGGCTCGCATGAGCAGACTTCTGCAGACCGGACTCAATGCGGGCAAGGACCCGCTCATCAAGGTGGTGGATGGAGAAGGTGTCTACTTCATTCTCGCGGACGGTCGCCGGCTGATCGACGGAAGCAATACAGGCGGTCCACTCGGGCACAAGCATCCCGTAATGGTGGAGGCAATGAAGAAGGCGGCTTCGAACCCGGTCATCAACGAAGGTTGGTTCTGGGCTGAACGTGAGGCCGCTGCGGAGGATCTGATCGATATCGCCTTCGGCGAAGAGAAAAGTTGGGTTGGAGCCGTCCGTTTTTTCCTCAGTGGCAGCGAGGCCAACGACTTGGCGCTGACCTTCTGCCAGGCTCTTACAGGCCGCACGGAACTTGCGACCCGCGAGCGCGCGTATCACGGCATGGCCGGTCTGGCGCGCCAGATGACGGTGCAGCCGCACTGGCATGGTGGCCTGTCCATTCAAGGCGGCGGCAGCAAGCCAGTTCCATCGCAGATACCGGTCCGGATCCTTCCGGCTCCCGAGAATGCCAAGTATGGCGGCGTCTCTGACAATCGGCCCCTGGCTGAACGAATGGCAGGCACGCAAGAGGCACTGTCGGCCGTCGCGGCGACGATCATAGATTATACGCAGGGCGGCATCTATTACGATGCCGGATATCAGGATTATGTCGCCAACGCCGCCCGGAAGGCTGGGTCGCTCTGGATCGCCGATGAAGTTGTAACGGGCCTCGGTCGCAGCGGTCGCTGGTTCGCGTTTCAAGGCGGCGAAACCCGCCCTGATATCGTGACGCTTGGTAAGTGCCTGGCTGGCGGATCAGCACCAGCTGGCGCCGTCGTGATGTCGAAAGACGTCGTCGATCTGATGAAGGGCAAGAGCTGGCAGACCTACAGCACCTTTCGCGCGCATCCAAGCGCGGTAGCCGCCATACGGGCCTACCTGTCGGTTATGGCGGATGGGCAAATCATTCGCCGCGTCAAGAGTTTGGAGGCCCGGATGCAGCAACGGCTCGTCGAGGTCGCTCGCAAGCACCCGAGCGTTGCCCGTGTTGACGGCTTTGGCCTGCATTGGACGGTGGAGTTGCATGGCCCTGATTGGCGCAAGTGGTATGCCGATACGCCCGATGCGCCGATTGCATCGCGCGTCGCAGCTCGCGCAATGGAGGCCGGGGCAGTCATTGGCACTAGCGGCGAACAGACGTCGCTGTTCCTCGCCCCCTCGTTCATCATTTCGGACGACGAGCTGGAGACGCTCATCGCGGCGCTGGATCATGGCCTCGGTCTTGCCGACGCAGAGTTCGAATGTAACGCCGCTTAGGGGAGGACGGACTATGGATACGACCGATGCAGTAGCAAAAGCCGTTCGCGAAACGGCCCAGATGTACCTGGACGCGCTGTTTTTTGGAGACGTCCAAGGGTTTCGCTCTGTCTTCCATCCTCAGGCGCATCTTTACTCTGCGACTGAGGGAAAACTCGTCCATCTGACGGTCGATGCATATATGGACATCGTCGCGAACCGCCCTTCTCCCCAAGAAAAGGGCGATCCTCGCCAAGATGAGATCATATCGATATCCGTTGGCAGTCCGACAACCGCGCATGTCCGGGTCAAGGACGTCTACCTGCCCAAGAAATTTGTCGACGATCTCACGCTGGTGCAGATCGATGGCAAATGGCAAATAGTTTCGAAGGTGTGGCACTTCGATCTGTGATTCAGGATTCCCGCCGATTTGTCCAAAAGACGCGGCGGCCACGTCCAGGCACATGTGGCGAAACGAGATCAGTTCAGCTTCGATACGGATTGCCCAACCAAGCTGATGTCAGATCATGTATGACATCTTCAATAGATTTGCCGAGCGGCTTGCGAGCTCCTTTGACACGCTTGACCTCCACGATACCTTGGCGGAAACCGCGTCGTCGCTCGACCTACCTTTATTCGCCTACTTGTCTGATTCAAGGCAAACGGGCCGCACGCCTGAGCTGATCTCCACCTATCCTCAAAATTGGACATCTCGCTATCTTGAAAGCCATTATCAAGACGTCGATCCGGTGATCCTGCAGGCGCGCCTCCGCCAGGAAACATTTCGATGGGACAGGGTTGGCTGCGAGACCGATTTCTCGGCGAGACAGCGGCAACTGATGGATGAGGCGAGCCAATTTGGAATCCGCTGCGGATTTACCATTCCAATTCACGACCGCCGAGGCCGGTTCGCTGCGCTGACATTCACCGAGAAAAACCTCAATATTCAGCCTACCATAACGGTCCGGCCCGGCTGGCCGCTGCGCATCATCGTCCACAAGGATCTCGTGCTGCGCCCGTATCAGGGATAAATGGGGTCGGGATCATGGGCAATCTGAAGCTCGGAAAGCTTCCAAATCGCATCCCTGCGAAGATCACTATCAGCGTCAGCGCGGACTTGAGCCAAGCGCTGAAGGATTACGCGGCGCTTTACCGACAAACCTACGGCGAGTCGGAGTCGGTGGCCGAGTTGATCCCTTTCATGCTCGCCGAATTTCTGGAGAGCGATCGAACTTTCTCCAAAGCCCGAAAAGAAGGCATGCCAAGTGCCGAGTGATCGGAAAGGGTCCGAAGCACCAACTTTAGAGGACGCGCTCGATGGCAGCCCTAATGGTTCTGTACGGCTTGGGACGGCGTTGCATTTGCAGTGGAAGCCAAGTGGGGGTCACGGAATCTATCGTACAGGACCGAGACGCGCCACCGCGTCAGTCGGCTGCTTGCGTCCGCCATCGCCATCGCCGCAGCGCGGTGCTGTGAAGCAGCCAAGGTCGAGGTGACGCTGCCGTGTCAGCAGTGATGGGATTTCCGAAAGGGACACTCCGCTACGTTCAGTGCAAAAGGCTCCATGTGCGCTGCCACGCTGGGCGCGCCAAAGCGTTTGCATAATATGCGCAGAGTCGCGGCCCGACTTGCGGGGAGTCTCACCAGTTTCTAATGAGCTTGCGCAATGTATTCCGATGTCTTTCAACATTCATGTCGGCTCGCTCGCCCTACTGTTTACCGGCAGGGGCATTGTGGCGTCGTGTTATGATTTCAACCAGACTGCGATGGAGCTCGTCCCATCTTTCCATTATTTCGCTGTCGCTAATCCCTGCGGCCGTAGCTTCCTGAAAGAGTCGCCAGGCAAGATCAGATATTTCCTTATCATCGACTTTCCGGCCATCCAGCAGTTCGTTTCTCTCCAGCCAGAGATGCAAGAACTTTATCGTACGCTCGCTCATGCTTCCCGACTCCGTGTCAGATCCTCCATTGCCTCCTCGCGTGTCGGTTGCCGCTACGGCTACGAGACGGACGGTGTTCGAACACGACTCCGATGCGAGGTATCGGAAATGCCAGAAATTACCCGAGGCTGCAGATCAATCCTTTATATAGGTGCCCGACTGTCTACCTGCTTTTGGTGCCTTGGCGTCCTTTGAATGCTCGGCCGTTGCAGGGCCGGCGCCGGACACTTTCTGGGTGGCAGGGCTTGGCTTGGCGGCCTTGCTGGGGTTCTGTCCATCCGATTGGTGAGTTTCCTCTTCGACTTCGCCTTGTTTACGGGTCAGGCCCATCCCACCAGCTGGCTTTTTGTTTTCAGCCGCGTCTTGCGAGAACTGGTCGGACGGGTTTGGCTGGTCAATGCCTGGATATTTTGTGGCGCCTGTTTCACGGCGGTTTTTGTCGCTGCACATGACTATCTCCAAAGAAATGTTGGTCATCGCTCAACAAGCCAAAGCAGCTATTGTTCCGCGACGCTACCTGCGTTCGTTGGCGGCCGCATGAGTGGCCAATGATGCGCACATATCCGTTCGTCGTGCTGGGCTTACCAACCTGTCAATGGCTCTGTCGCTTCCTAATTACCTGATTGTGGGCGACAGCCTCGTCGACCGACTCGAAAGAATGGCGAGTCGCGAGGGTCAACGGGGTGAACGGGTCGGCCCTAGCTTCCAATTAGATCGTGAATGATCGGTCGCACACCGTTAGGCGTGATGTCGACTGTCGCAAGCGTGACCGGCATCCTGAACCGACGGCGGCCAGCGCTGCCTGGATTGAGATAGAGCACGCCGTTCACTGTATCGAGTTTCGGCATATGGGAATGGCCTGACACCACAACATCGATGCCGAGGGCGGCTGGTGAAATCTGAAGCGTGTTAAGGTCATGAAGAATGTAGAACGTCTTGCCAGCCAGTTGCACCGAGGCGGTGGCTGCGTAGCTTGCGGCCCACTCAGCTGTGTCCACATTTCCTTTGATAGCCGTAATTGGCGCGATCTCATGCAGCGCGGCAAGGACGTCGGGACTGCCGATGTCCCCGCCATGAATGATGTAATCGACCCCGCCCAAACTTCGTACCGCCTCGGGTCTCAAGAGGCTGTGCGTGTCGGAGATTATGCCTACCTTAAAGCTCATGGCCGTGGTCATATGATCAACACATCGAGGTCGGATGCGATGCGGCTGTTCGGAAACGCCTGCACGGCTTCAGCGAGGATTTCTTCGTCGCCATAGCGTCCGGAGATATGGGTCAGAACGAGCTGCTTCACATCGCCCGTCGCTGCCAGAGATGCAGCCTGCGCGGCAGTCAGATGACCATAGTCGCGAGCCATTGAGGCATCTCTTTCCATGAACGTGGCTTCGATCACCAAAAGGTCGGCGCCGCGGACATGGTCCGCAAGACCATCGATGGACTCTGTATCGCCGATGATGACCAGTTTCCTGCCGGCTTCCGGCGGCCCCAACACGTCTTCAGGCGCAACTATGCGGCCATCCGGGAGGATGATGGGACGGCCTTCCACGAGATCCTTCCTGATTGGACCGTCCGGCACCTCCAAGGCTGCCAGGCGCTCGGCGCGAAGGTGACGGCGCCCTGGCGTTTCGAACACGAAGCCAAAACTGTCGGTATCACGGTGGCGAACCTCGAAACAGTCGATCGAGAATTCCTCCGCCCGGAAAAACCGGCCGGGCGTCAACGGCTCAAGTCGTAGTGGGATCGGCGCTCGGCCGTCACCCCAAAGGCCAGCAAGCATGCGCACGACGGTGTCGAGGGTTTCCGCGCCGCCGTGAACAGTCAGGAGATCGTCGCTTTGTCGCAACCGTAGTGTCGAGAACAGTCCTGGGATTCCAAGCATATGGTCGAAATGGGCGTGTGTGAGCAGCACGTGGTGAAGCCGCCTGAAGCCGGCGCCGCTGCGGAGAAGCTGGCGCTGGGTGCCTTCCCCGCAGTCGACCAGAATTCGTTGGCCGCCGGCCTCGACGAGCAGGGCAGGGTGGCTGCGCTCTGCTGAGGGAACGCTGGCCGAAGTGCCGAGGAAGGTAAGCCTGAAGATCATGAGGCAGTCTACGTCGCAAGTAGCGAGGCCTCAAAGCGGGTAAACAGCGCGGCGGGGCTCGGATAAATCTCCACGCAGCCAGCCTGCCGCAACGAAGCCTCGGTAGAGCCGCCGCACAACATTCCGATGGTGCGGATACCGGCCTTGTGCGCGGCTTCGGCATCGTATGGCGTATCCCCGATCGCGACCGCGTCCGCCCCATCCAATTTCAGCTTCTTTAAGACGGTCTCGAATATGTCCGGTGAGGGCTTGGACTCCCCGACATCGTCCGCTGACGTCATTTCGTCGACCAGGCAAGCGATGTTGGCTATCTCAAGATAGTCCGACAACTCATCCTTCTTGGCCGACGATGCGACAGCGATCAGCAAACCGGCGTCGTGTACGCGCCGCATGAGTTCCGGCACAGCGGAAAACGGTCGAACCAAGGGAAGGTAACAATTTTTGAAACGTTCGCCGCGCCACCTCTCCAGCGCCTCGCCATGCTCCTTCTGCTCCGTTGCTGACAGGAATGACGGCATCAACTTGTCGCCGCCTTTCCCGATCTGGTTGCGAACCTCGTCAAAACCGACGTCATAAACCGAAAGCCGCCAGCGCCTCACACCAAGCAATCGTGTGGAGATCAAAAGAATCCAGAAGTGTGCCATCGACGTCGAATATGGCAGCCTTAATCACTTGAAGGTCCTTTCTGTAATGCGGCGGCTGAGCATGCCGCCGGCAAAAGAGGTCTACGGTGCGATCATCAAAGGGTCGCGGTCGCCGCGCGGCATAGGAACCTCCTGTGGTTGGGACAAGTCCCTAACCAGCAGGGGAGCAACCGTTCCCAGCATCGGCTTGATTGCTCTGCCAGGCCAGAATGCGGCTACACGATCCACTGCACAGCCAGACCGACGACCGAGAGCGCCATCGCGATCGTTGATAGCCAACCAAGGGTTCGCAACCATCCCGTCACGGTGAACTCGCCCATGATGTCGCCGCGTGCCGCGATCAGCATCATCACAACCATGACCGGCACCGCGCAGATCCCGTTGATGACCGCGCTCCAGTA
>NZ_JAFKIC010000209.1 GCF_017306585.1 Mesorhizobium sp.
GCGATAATCGATCGAGACGAAGCAGAAGCCGTTGGCGAGCAGGAAGGCCGGTTTGGCGCCAACCTGGCTGCGCTTGCCGAATTCCCAGGCGCCGCCATGGACAAAGAAGACCACCGGGAGGTTTTTTGCACCGTCGGGCGCATAAATGTCGAGTTTGGCCGGCCCGTAGTCGAATGTTGCGGGCTCTGGCGAGGATTGGCGCGCGAACGCACCCGCTGGCAGGAACGCCGCCATCGAAGCCGCAAGCAATGTTCGCCGGTCGATCATCTTCTTCTCCTGACAGCCCGGCGCAGAATGCACCGGGGTGCCGAGAAGTTCCAATGAAGGATCGGTAAGGTGGCGCTATGCGACCGGCCGGATCCTGATCCTGGCGATGCGGTTCTTGTCGCGTTTCATGACGATGAAGCGCTTGCCGTGGAAGGTGAAGGCCTGCTTTTCTTCGGGGATGGACTGCGCCTCGTGGATGACGAGGCCGGCGATCGTGGTCGCCTCCTCGTCCGGCAGGTTCCAGTCGAGCGCCCGGTTGAGGTCGCGGATCGGCACCGTGCCATCGACGACCACGGACCCGTCGGCCTCCTGCTTGACGCCCTGTATGTCGACATCGTGCTCGTCGGCGATCTCGCCGACGATTTCCTCGATGATATCCTCCAGCGTCACCAGCCCTTCGACCTCGCCATATTCGTCGACGACGATGGCGAAATGCGCTTTGCGGCGCAGGAAGGCGTTGAGCTGTTCCTGCAAAGTGGTGGTGTCGGGCACGAACCAGGGTTTCGAGGCGATCTTCATCACGTCGATCTGGGAAAAGTCGTTGCCGACCTCGTTCAGCGCGCGCAGCAGATCCTTGGCATGCAGCACGCCCACGATGTTGTCGAGCGAGCCCTTCCACAGCGGCATGCGGGTATGCGGGCTTTGCAGGATCTCGCGCACCACGGCTTCCGGCGCATTGTCGGCATTGACCGAGCGCATGTTGGTGCGGTGGACCATGACGTCGGAAACTTCGAGCTCGGCGAGATCGAACAGGCCGCCGACACGGTCGCGCTCCTCCCTGACCACCTGGCCGTCGCGGCGGAAATCGTCGACCGCGCCGCGCAGTTCGGCCTCGCTCGACCGCTGCGGCTCGATGCGCGACAGTTCATAGCCGAAAACGGCAAGCAGGCGCCGGCGCAGGGCAACCGCCAGCAGGATGAGGACGGCAAGGACGGCGACGACGATCCAGCCCGTCTCGCTGTCCATCTCAGCCGGCTTTCCGGCTTGCTGGATGATTCTCCCGCAGGAAGGACAGCACTTCCGACGCCGGCACGTCCTTGGCGATGAAAGCCTGGCCGATCCCGCGCGTCAGGATGAAGGTGAGCGCGCCGCGCGACACCTTCTTGTCCTGCGCGATGAAGCCGAGCAACGCCTCGGCGTCCGGCAGGTCGCCGGGAATATCGGCCATTCGCCAGGGCAGGCCGACGGCGTGAAGATGCGCCTCCACGCGCGCCGCGTCGTCGGGGCTGGCGAGGTTGAGGCGCGAGGAGAAGCGATGCGCCAGCGCCATGCCGATGGCGACGCCTTCGCCGTGCACCAGGCGGCTTCCGTCATAGTGCGTGGCGGCCTCCAGCGCGTGGCCGAATGTATGGCCAAGATTGAGGAGCGCGCGGTCGCCGGTCTCGAACTCGTCGCGAGCAACCACGTCGGCCTTGGCGCGGCACGCCTCGGCGATGGCCTGCGCCCGCTCCGGCCCGCCGGCGAACACCTTGGGCCAATTTTTCTCCAGCCAGGCGAAGAAATCCGGCCGGTCGATAAGCCCGTATTTGGCAAGCTCGGCATAGCCGGCGCGAAATTCGCGGATGGGCAGCGTGTCGAGCACTTCCGTGTCCGCCAGCACCAACTTCGGCTGCAGGAAGACGCCAACCAGGTTCTTGCCGCGCGGGCTGTTGATGCCTGTCTTGCCGCCGACCGAGGAATCGACCTGCGCCAGCAGCGAGGTCGGGATTTGCACGAAATTCATGCCGCGCCGGACGATGCCGGCGGCAAAGCCGGTGAGATCGCCGATGACGCCGCCGCCAAAGGCGATGACGACATCGCCGCGCTCCAGCCTGGCGGCCAGAATGCCGTCGACGACCTCTTCGAGATGCGCGAAACTCTTGGTCTTTTCCCCGGCCGGCATGGTGATGACCGTCGGCTGGATACCGCCTGTCTCTAGACCGGACTTCAACGCCGCGAGATGCGCGGCGGCAACATTTTCGTCGGTTACCACGGCCGCGCGCGTGCCCGGCAAGCGGCGCGAAATCTCGGCGCCGGCGCGCGCCAACAGGCCGGAGCCGATCAGAATGTCGTAGGCGCGCTCGCCGAGACCGACTTCGACGATGACAGGCTGATCCACGCTCACGATTCGACCTCGCCTGTCGCGGCAATCTGCTCGATGCCGAAATGCTGGCACAATGCCGTCAGCACCTCGGCGGCGATGATTTCCTTACGTTCTTCCCGGGTCGGCACGGTGACATCCGACGTGGCGTAAACCGGATAGCGCTGCTCCATCAGCCGCTCCAGCACGCCGCGCGGATCGGGGCTTTTGAGCAACGGCCGGTTCTGCTTCTTGGAGACCCGGTCCATCAGAAGATCAAGATCGGCCTTCAGCCACACCGAGACGCCGTGCGCGGCGATGCCCTCGCGCGTCTGGGCGTTCATGAAGGCGCCGCCGCCGGTCGACAGCACCTGCGGACCGTTTTCCAGCAGGCGCAGGATGACACGCTGCTCGAGCGCCCTGAACTCGCTCTCGCCATACCGCTCGAACAGTTCCGGCACGGTCATGCGCGAGACGCTTTCGATCTCATGGTCGCTGTCCATGAACGGCAGCGACAGCATCGTCGCCAGCTTGCGGCCGATCGCCGTCTTTCCGGCCCCCATCAGCCCGACGAAGACGATCGAACGATTGCCGAGCTGGCCAAGCAGCGTGGCATGACTCTCGCCTGGAGGATTTGCTGGCAGCGCGTTCATAGGGCCCTCTTTGCCGGCGTATCGACATGAAAAGCCCGGTTGCGTCAAGCGCGGCGAACACCCGGGCTCGTCATGGCATGAAAGCAGGACTGCATCAGAACCTGCTAACGAACCTCCGGTTATTCCTTGAATTGGCCGGATTGGCGTCCCATAAGGGCACAGGGTTTGGAAACGCAGAACAAGAAGACGAGCGAAAATTGATGCCGACACTGTTTCGCTTTGTCGTGATAATAGGGATTCTGGCCGGCATTGCCTATGGTACGATGTTCGCGCTGGTTATGTTCGTCGAGCCGAAGAAAGCGGAGATGAGCGTGCGCATCCCGCCCGAAAAGCTGAACCCCAAGAAGAACTGACCCGGATCCTCGAAGGCAATGAACAGCGCCGCGCGCATCGAGGCTTTCCTGGAAATGATGAGCGCCGAGCGGGGCGCGGCGCAAAACACGCTTTCCTCCTATCGCCGCGACCTCGAGGATGCTTCGCAACAGATCGCTGGCGGGCTTGCCGGGGCCGGCGCCACGGATATCCGCGCCTATCTCGACGATATCGCCGCGCGCGGCTTCGCGCCGACCTCGCAGGCGCGCAAACTGTCGGCGATCCGCCAGTTTTTCAAATTCCTCTACGCCGAAGGCCTGCGCGGCGACGACCCGACTGGCACGCTGGACAGCCCGAAAAAGGGCCGCCCGCTGCCCAAGACGATGAGCGAGGCCGAGACCGGCCGGCTGATCGACCGCGCGGCGCGCGAAGCCGGCGATACGGGCCACGGCGACAGGCTGGCGGCCTTGCGCCTGCATGCGCTGGTCGAGGTGCTCTATGCCACGGGCCTGCGTGTTTCCGAACTGGTCGGCCTGCCGGTGACGGTGGCGCAGCGCGACGACCGCTTCTTCATGGTGCGCGGCAAGGGCGACAAGGAACGCATGGTGCCGCTGTCGGCCAAGGCGCGCACCGCGATGCGGGCCTGGCTGGCTGCCCGGGCCGAGATGCCCGCCTTCGCCGACAGTCCGTTCCTGTTTCCGGCGGCATCCGACAGCGGCTACCTGTCGCGCCAGGTCTTTGCCCGCGACCTCAAAGGGCTGGCGGCCCGGGCCGGCATCGCCTCGGCGAAGATATCACCGCACGTGCTGCGCCATGCTTTCGCCAGCCATCTCCTGCAGAACGGCGCCGATCTCAGGGCCGTGCAGCAACTGCTCGGCCATGCCGACATATCCACGACACAGATATACACCCATGTGCTGGAAGAGCGGCTGGTGCGGCTGGTCAACGATCATCATCCGCTTGCCGACTAGGCCTCATATCGCTATGTGAGGACGACATTTCGCCGCCCGGAGCCTTGAATTCATCGGTTCCGCTGTCCTTGCCTTCCGACGTATCGGTCCGCTCAAGCATGTACAATTACCTCGATTTCGAAAAGCCGGTGCAGGATCTTGAGCTCAAGATCCTCGAGCTGAAGAAGCTTGCCGAGAACGGCGAGGCGGTCGACGTCGCCGACGAGATCACCAGGCTGGAAAAGCGCTCGCGCGACGCGCTGCGCGAACTCTACAAGGCGCTGACGCCGTGGCAGAAGGTGCAGGTGGCGCGCCACTCCGACAGGCCGCATTGCGTCGACTACATCAAGGGCCTGTTCAGCGATTTCACGCCGCTCGCCGGCGACCGCAATTTCGGCGAGGACCAGGCGATCGTCGGCGGCTTTGCCCGCTTTCGCGGTGAGCCGGTGGCGATCCTCGGTCAGGAAAAGGGCTCCGACACGGCCAGCCGCCTGAAGCACAATTTCGGCTCGGTACGCCCGGAAGGCTATCGCAAGGCGGTTCGCCTGATGGAGCTTGCCGACCGCTTCAAGATACCACTGTTGACGCTGGTCGACACGGCCGGCGCCTATCCCGGCGTCGGCGCCGAGGAGCGCGGCCAGGCGGAAGCCATCGCCCGTTCGACCTCGGCCTGCCTTGCGCTCAAGGTGCCGTCGATTTCCGTGGTCATCGGCGAAGGCGGCTCCGGCGGCGCCATCGCGATCGCCACCGCCAACCGCGTCTACATGCTCGAACACGCCATCTATTCGGTGATTTCGCCCGAGGGCGCGGCCTCGATCCTGTGGCGCGACACCACGCGCTCGAAGGATGCCGCCACCAACATGAAGATCACCGCCCAGGATCTTCTGGAGCTGAAGATCATCGACGCCATCATCCCCGAACCCATCGGCGGCGCCCAGCGCGCGCCCGAGACGGTGATCGCCGCGACCGGCGACCTCATCGCCAAGACGATGAGGGATTTCGCCGGCTCCAACACGGATTTCCGTGAGCAGCGGCGTGAAAAATACCTGGCGATGGGCCGCAGCCTCTGACCGGCATGGTTCTGGCTGGCCCCAACTGCCGGCAATGTGGCCCTTGCGAGCAATTTCGCCACAAAATTGCCGCCGGATTCGGGTCAATGAAATTGCCGCGGGAGACAGGCTGGAGCTTGCGGTAAGGAATTTTCAAGGTTAACGGGCTTACGGTCCGTCCATGTTCAGCATGCGGGTTCGGCTTTTTGCGAAGCCTTGGCCCGGGAGAAAGACATAGCCGTATCCATGTTTGCCAAGCTTGCCCGCACCGGAGTCCTGATCACCTCGATAGCCATTGCCGGGTGCAATGATTCGTCGATGAAGGATTTCGCGCCGGAAGCCAACAAGCCCCTGCCCGACAAGATCCTTGCCGACATGAAGGCCAAGGGCATGGTGCGTACCTCCTCGGTGATGGCGCGAATCTTCAAGGAAGAGGGCAAGCTCGAAATCTGGAAGGCCAAGACCAATGGCCGCTACGACATGGTGGCGAGCTACGATATCTGCAAATGGTCAGGCAAGCTCGGCCCCAAATACACCGAAGGCGACCGTCAGGCGCCTGAAGGTTTCTACACCGTGCGCCCGTCGCAGATGAACCCGCGCTCGAGCTATCATCTGTCCTTCAACATCGGCTTCCCTAACGCCTATGACCGCGCCAACGGCCGCACCGGCCAGAACCTGATGGTGCATGGCGCCTGTTCGTCGTCGGGCTGCTATTCGATGACCGATGCGCAGATCGAGCAGATCTACGCCTTCGGCCGCGATGCCTTCCAGGGCGGCCAGACCGAATTCCAGATCCAGGCCTTTCCGTTCCGCATGACCGCGGCCAACATGGCGCGCTACCGCAACGACCCGAATTACGAATTCTGGAAGATGCTGAAGGTCGGCTACGACAATTTCGAGGTCACCAAGGTGCCGCCGAAGGTCGATGTCTGCGAAAAGCGCTACGTCTTCAACCAGGTTGCCGCCGACGGCCAGACCTTCAATCCGACCGGCCCCTGCCCCGCCACGACGCAGCCGGATTCACTGAAGAGCGCCTACAACGCCTATCAGACCACTTATGACGCGGCCTTCAACAGCGCGCTCAAGGCAACCGTGCCGCCACCCAAGCCGACCATTGCCGGCATCAAGGAAGCCAGCATCGTTTCCGACTGGTCCAAGCGCCGTGCGCGCGGCGAGCGCGTGCCAATCGATCCGCCGTCGATGAACTCGGACGGAACGGTGACCGAGACGGCGCGCATGGGCCGCATCGATTCGCCCGCCGGCCGCAAGATGGCCGCGCTTGACGCCGAAAAAGCAGCCAAGCAGAAGGCCGAGGAACAGAGGCTGGCCGCCATAGAGGCCGCCAAGCAGGCCAAGGAAGCCGCCAAGGCGCAGGCCCTGGCCGAGAAGGAAGCCGCCAAGCAGGCCAAGATAGCGGCCAAGGCCGCCAAGGAGGCTCCCGTCGCCACCGCCACGATCGCCGCTCCCGCCGAAGCCGCGCCGCAGGCGGAAACACAGGCCGCCAGTGCCGATGAAAGCCGGGTGACCAAGCTGAAGAACAAGCTTCTCGGCATGTTCGGCGGCTGATTCTTTTCGCCGTGGCCAGCGACGCCGTCTACGATCTGAAGGGGCTGAACTGTCCCCTGCCCGTTCTCAAGGCCAAAAAGCGGTTGGCCGGGATGGAGCCGGGCAGCCGGCTCTGGCTCGAAACCACCGACCCGCTGGCCGTTATCGACATTCCCGCCTTTTGCTCGGATGCCGGGCACCGTCTGGTTGAAACGGCATCGGTTTCAGGCGGCCATCGCTTTCTGGTCGAGCGCGGCGAACAGTCGCCCTGAAGGCTATCGGCCGGCGATCGCCAGCGGGTTGTTTTCCAGCGCCGCGCGGTCGGGCGTATCGATCGACGGCCGGTTGGTGAAGGCCGCGAACAGCCGGCGCACATAATCCTGCGGCATGTCGAGCGTGATCAGCACCAGCCGCGTGCCGCGCTGGTTGTCGGGCCAGGAGGGCAGCCGCACCGGCGGATGCAGGATTTTCTGCACGCCATGCACCACCAGCGGCCGCGACGGATCCTCCTTGAGTTCGATTACCCCCTTCATGCGCAGCAGCCGCTCGCCATGCGTCGAGCGCAGAAGGTCGAGGAACATCTCGATCGCCGAGAACGGCACCGGGCCGTCATGGATCAGGGAATGGGTCCGCACGCGCTCATCGTGCCGGTGGCCATGGTCATGGCCGTGCTCGTGATCGTGTCCGTCATGGCCGTGATGGTGATGATCATGCGCCGCCTCCTCGCCAAGCCAGCGCCGCACATCGGCGGATTTGGTGGCGGGATTATAGAGGCCGCAGTCAAACAGCGCAGCCACGCCCGTCCCGGTATCGCCGGCGTCGAGCAGTTCGGCTCCTGGATTGATCTGCCGCAGGCGTTTGCGCAGCGTTTCGAGACTGGCGCGATCCTCGACGAGATCGGCCTTGCTCAGCACGATGCGGTCGGCGACCGCGGCCTGCTTCACCGCCTCGACATGGGCATCGAGCGTGGCGTCGCCATTGACCGCGTCGACCAGCGTGATGACGCCGTCGAGCCGGAAGGCCTGAACCAGAGCGGGATGCGCCATGATCGACTGCAGCACCGGCGCCGGATCGGCGAGGCCGGTTGTCTCGATGATGACACGGGCAAGACGCGCGATGCGGCCGGTCTGCAGCCGGTCGACAAGGTCGGCGAGCGTGTCGACCAGTTCGCCGCGCACGGTGCAGCACAGGCATCCATCCGAAAGCTGGATGATGCCGTCGGAGGCCTGCTCGACCAGCAGGTGGTCGATCGCCACCTCGCCATATTCGTTGATGATGACCGCCGTATCGACGAGCGCCGGGTCCTTCAGCAGCCGGTTAAGCAACGTGGTCTTGCCGGCGCCCAGAAAGCCGGTCAGCACCGAAACGGGAATCGGGAAGTTCGCCATGGCGCTCTATCTATTTATCGAAACCGGCCTTTACCAGACCGAACGGCCTGAGGTGCTTGCTTAGTTGGGAGCCTTGGCCGGTTGGTCGCCTTGCGCATCCGCACCGGCCAGGGCCGGCCCGGCACCGGTCGGTACCGGCCGGTCGGGCCGCCAGCTCGGGATCGGCACGTCGGCATAGCCCTGCCCGCCCTGGTCCTGCATCGCCTTCGGCGCCGGACCGGTGGCGCCGCCCAGGCCGACGGCGACCAGCGTCGGCACGTGATCCAGCTTTTCCTGGTAAGGCGACTTCGGAGCGTCCTTGGCCGCCGCGGCAGGTGCCTCGGACTGCTCTTCCGGCGCTTTCTTCTTGCAGATCTCGTCATGCATGTCGTTGGGCGTGGTGGTATCGCCATAGGGTGCCAAAGTGGCGACGGTGGCCGATCCGGTCGCCGGCATGTCGAAGCCCTGGTCCAGCAGCTTGGCCGCCGCCTCGGCGCGGCTCACCGCCGACTTCTCTCCAAGCACCACCGCCACCAGCGTGCGGCCGTTGCGCGTCGCCGAGCCGATCATGTTGAAACCGGACGGGCAGACAAATCCCGTCTTCATGCCGTCGGCGCCGGGATAGCGGCCGATAAGAAGGTTATAGTTCGGGATGGCCTTCTTGCCGACAGCCAGGCCCTCGATCGAGAACCATGACGCATATTGCGGAAAGTCCTTGCGGATCGCCATGACCAGCAGGGCAAGGTCGCGCGCCGTCGTATACTGTTCCGGCGAAAACAGCCCGTTCGGATTGACGAAATAGGTGCCGGTCATGCCAAGCCGCCGGGCTTCGGCATTCATGCGGACGGCGAAGGCCGCCTGCGAGCCGCCGACATTCTCGCCGACCGCCATGGCGATGTCATTGGCCGACTTGACCAGCATCATCTTCAAAGCATTGTCGAGCCGCATGACCGATCCCGGCTTGAAGCCCATCTTGCTTGGCGGCTCGGCGGCGGAGTGCTTCGTCACCTTGATCGGCGAACTCAACTGCACCTCGCCCGCCTCGATGGCACGGAACGTGACATAGGCAGTCATCAGCTTGCTGAGCGATGCCGGATACCAGCGCTTGAACGCGTCCTGCTGTTCGAGGATCTTGCCGCTGTTGAGATCGAACAGCATGACCGGATTGGCCTGCGCCGACCCGGCCAGGACCGGCAGCATGATTGCGCCAGCCGTCAATAGTTTGAGGAAATGCCTGTGCCGCATGATGGAAATCCGAAATCGCCTCTTGCCGTAATCGCCCCTGGCTCCGTAAGATTTCGTTACGCGAGCGTCAGCATCATGGGTCCGCCCCTCAAAAACGGACCCGATTGGTGCGGTGCTATTTACCCTATGTGACGCCAACATGGCAAAGTGCCTGACAATCACAATTGCAAAAGACCGGAGCGAAACCGGCCGCAACAACAACGAGATGGAACCATCATGCCAATCCTGAACCGCGCTGCCGAAATGCAGGACGAAGTCGCCGGCTGGCGCCGACACATCCACCAGACCCCGGAACTGAACTTCGATGTCTTCAAGACGGCAGCTTTCGTCACCGACAAGCTGAAGGAATTCGGGTGCGACGATGTGGTAACCGGTCTCGGCAAGACGGGTGTCGTGGGCATCATCCACGGACGCCAGGGCAAGGGCGCCACGATCGGCCTGCGCGCCGACATGGACGCGCTGCCGCTCAACGAGATCACCGGCAAGCCCTATGCCTCGACCGTTCCCGGCAAGATGCACGCCTGCGGCCATGACGGCCACACGGCGATGCTGCTGGGTGCTGCGAAATATCTGGCCGAGACGCGCAATTTCGCCGGCTCGGTGGCGGTGATCTTCCAGCCGGCCGAGGAAGGCGGCGGCGGCGGCAACGAGATGGTCAAGGACGGCATGATGGAGCGCTTCGATATTTCGAAGGTGTTCGGCATGCACAACATGCCGGGCCTGCCCGTCGGCCAGTTCGCCATCCGCCCGGGTCCGATCATGGCCGCGACCGCCGAGTTCACCATCACCGTCAAGGGCCGGGGCGGTCATGCGGCCATGCCGCACGGCACGATAGACCCGATCGTCATCGCCAGCCAGCTGGTCGGCGCGCTGCAGACCATTGCCTCGCGCAGCACCGATCCGGTCGAGGCCGTGGTGGTGTCGGTGACCAAGTTCCATGCCGGCGATGCCTACAACATCATTCCCGAATCGGCCGAGATCGCCGGCACGGTGCGCACGCTGAAGAAGGAAGTGGCCAAGAAGTCGGAAGAACGGATCCGTGCGATCTGCGCCGGGCTGGCCACCGCCTATGGCGCGACGATCGAGGTCGACTATGACTCGAACTATCCGGTCACATTCAACCACGCCGACGAGACCGTCTTCGCCAGCGACGTGGCGGCCGACGTGGCCGGCGATGCCCAGGTGCACCGCGCCATCCAGCCGGTCATGGGCGGCGAGGATTTCTCCTACATGCTGGAAGCCCGGCCCGGCGCCTTCATCTTCATCGGCAATGGCGACACGGCCGGACTGCACAACCCCAACTACGACTTCAACGACGAAGCCATCCCGCATGGCGTGAGCTACTGGGTGAAACTGACGGAAACCGCGCTCGCCGCCTGATGCTTCAGCGCAAGTGCCGGCCGAATTGCCTTCGGCCGGCACTTGGCGAAACGATCCGAAGCGGCTATGTGTCGGGCCGCGTGGTCCCGTAGCTCAGTAGGATAGAGCGGCAGATTCCTAATCTGTAGGTCACAGGTTCGATTCCTGTCGGGATCACCAACAATCTCAATGGGTTGGTGTGTGGCGATACGGATGCCGTTCCGTAGCGTTCCCGTCAAACATTCTTCAGTCGTTCTTGGCGAGCCGATGGGCGACCCGAAGCTCTGCAACTTTGCGCGTCTTTTCGAGGGTGTTGCGGCTATAGAAGCCGCGGCGACCCACAGCAATAGACCGAACTGCCCGGCCAGCTCAGTATCCGAGCAGGTTCAGCAATGCGCCGGTCAATCCGATAACGCCAAGGCCGATGAGGGCAAGACCGGCGATCCTGGTTCTCAACCGCTGGCCACGAACCGTGACGTCCGGGCGCCGCATCGCCGGTCAGCTTGCGGCCGGGGCCGACTTCGACAGATCCGCCACGGCCGCGTCGGCGATCCGCACCAGTTCGGAGCGGGCGATCATCAGGGTCGCCGTGTTGCGGCCCGTCCCGCATACAACCTCCTCCAGTTCGAGGATGTTGCGGTCCATGAACACGCGGGCTCCATTGATCGACAGCGGAACGATGCCGCCGGCCTCCATGTCGAGCCGTTCGCGGACATCATCCGCCTCCGCCATGCGCAGGTCCGCACGACGCTCCCCGATCGCGCCGGCGATCTTCTTGTAGTCGGCGCGATCCGCGGCCCGCAGGGCGACGATCGCAAGGCCGCCGTCCGCGCATCGGAACACCAGGCTTTTGACCATGTTGCGAGGGTCGTGATGCAGGATCTCCTTCGCGTCGTCGAACGAGATCAGGGGCCTGTGCGTCACCACGGAAAATGCCGCGCCTCGTTCCTCGAGATAGCGCTTGACCAATGGACTCATGCGTCGACCAGTTCCTTCTTCGAGGCCACGGGGGCCTGTTCCGCCCACCGGAAGCGAGCCGTGAAATGCCTGAGGACCGGCGGCTCATAGTCGAAGTCCAGCCCCCTTATCTCGCCGGCGCGCGCGGCAACCGCTATCAACGCATCGGCGATATAGTCCATGTGATCGTTGGTATAGACGCGTCGCGGGATCGTCAGCCGCAGCAATTCCAGCGGCGACACTTCCTGCACGCCGGTCTTCGGGTCGCGGCCAAGCATCAGCGAGCCGATCTCGACGGCGCGCACGCCGGATTCGAGATAGAGTTCGCAGGCAAGCGCGTGCGCCGGAAACTGCTCGGGCCGGACATGCGGCAGAACGGCCGTGGCATCCACGAAAACGGCATGGCCACCGGTGGGATACTGGATCGGAACCCCGGCACCGCGCAGCCTTTCGCCGAGATAGGCCACCTGCCCGATGCGATAGGCGAGATAGTCGCTCTCCACCGCCTCCTCGAGGCCGATCGCGACCGCCTCCATGTCACGCCCCGCCAGCCCGCCATAGGTGATGAAGCCTTCCATCGGAACGCATCGGGTCTGGACGGCGCGAAACAGGTCTTCGTCCTGTCGGAAGGCGCAGAGGCCGCCGATGTTCACCAACCCGTCCTTCTTCGCCGACAGGGTCAGCATGTCGCCATAGCACATCATTTCCCGCACGATGTCGCGGATCGAGCGCTCGCCATAGCCGACCTCCCGCTGTTTGATGAACCAGGCGTTCTCGGCGAAGCGCGTGGCGTCGATGATCATCGGAATGCCCATTTCGCGAGCATATCCGGAAACGGTGCGCAGGTTGGCCATCGACATCGGCTGGCCGCCCGCGCTGTTGCAGGTGATGGTCGCGATGATGCCGGCGACATTCTGGCGGCCATGGATCTCGATCGCATGGAGCAGCTCCGCCAGGTCGAAATTCCCCTTCCAGTCGTCATGCCTGGCCGTGTCGAGGGCGGATTTGGTGAGCACGTTGACCGCTTTCGCGCCGGCGAGTTCGACATGCGCTTTGGTGGTGTCGAAGTGGTAGTTCGACAGGAAGACCGGCGTCGCCGAGCCGCGCCGCCTGATCATTTCCGGAAACAGTATCTGCTCCGCCCCGCGACCCTGATGCGTGGGGATAGTATAGGGATAGCCGAACAGCCGCTCGACGGTTTCGGCCAGCCGGTAATAGTTGCGGCTGCCGGCATAGGCCTCGTCGCCAAGCATCAGGCCCGCCCATTGGCGATCGCTCATCGCGCCGGTGCCGCTGTCGGTCAACAGATCGATGTAGACATCCTCGCTGCGCAGGAGAAACGGGTTCAACCCGGCCTCCAGCAGCGCGGCTTCGCGATAGGGCCGTTCGGTCATGCGGATAGGCTCGACCATCTTGATCCTGAATGGCTCCGGCGTGCGTTTCATCATGGCATGCTCCTTCGTTGCGGCGCAGTGCGGCGCCGATTGGTTGGGTTGCTGGGTTTGGAGATGCGGCCCTGTCAGGGCCGCTTCGGGACGCCGCTACATGGCAAAGGCAGCCTGGTAGGCACCCGGAGTGACACCGATGCGCGCCTTGAACGTGCGGATGAGGTGAGCCTGGTCGGCAAAGCCGGCGGCGGCCGCGACGTCGGCCGGCTCATGGCCGCGCCGCAACATTGCCTTTGCGGCATCCACGCGCCGGTTGATCAGATAGGCATGCGGGGTCAAGCCGGTGTCCCGCTGGAACGCGGCGATCAGCCGCTGCCGCGGCAGCCTGGCTTCCCTGACCAGTTCGGCAAGCGTCAGTTTCTCGTCGAAGCGCTCGCTCATGACCGCCGCCGCCCGCGCCACCGGCCCCTTTTCGACGCCGGCCGGCTTCAGCGCCACCCGCGCATGCCTGGACAGGCAATGGCGGTAGCTGCGCAGCATCAGCTCTTCGGCTTCAAGCAGGCACTGATTGGCCTCCCACGCGCGGTGCGCCTCGAAGAACAGGGCGCAGCCCCTGATATCCTCGACGACGGGCTCAGGAAACGAGGGGGTGCCGTGAATTCCGCTCCCCGCCATTTCCGAGGCGATGTCGACGATCAGATCGGCGTCGGGGTAGCTGACCCGATAACTGTAGCCCTCCGTGCTGGGAATGCCGTCATGGACGTCATGCGGATTGTAGAGGGTCAGGTCGCCGGCGCCGGCGAAACGCTGGACGCCTCGGATGAACACGCTGGCCTTGCCGCTGAGCAGCGCCCCGATCACATAGGTATCATGTGCGTGGGGGGCGTAGTGATGCTGGCTGAACGAGGCCGTCAGGCATTCGACGCCAGTGGTCGGCGCCGTAAAATACCGGGCGTGCTCTCTTGCGTTCCGAGCGCTCACTGCTTCGCTCCCTGATCGTGGTTACTCAGGTCGGAATATCACAGGCAGGAGCAGCCGGATTGAAGAAAAGTATCGCAGGCCGGCGAGCCGCCGGCCTGCCTGTCTTGAGCGGCCGGGGCCGGCCGGTTCAGGCGACCCTGACCACGAAATGCTTGGTCACTGGCTCGATGATCTTCCAGGTGCCCTTGAAATCGGCTTCCACCACGAAGGCATCGCCGGGACCGACCTCGACCGGCGTGCCGCCGTCGGGGGTAATGATGATGCGCCCGGCGATCATGTGCACGAACTCATAGTCGGTATAGGTCGCGTGATAGGTGCCGGGCGATGCGCGCCAGGTGCCCGACATGACCTTGCCGTCCTCGGTCGTGTGCTGGACGGCGGTCTGCATGGTCGGATGGCCCTCGACCACGATCCAGCCAGGCAGGTCGCCGGCTTCCGCGTGCTCGACCGCGCCGAATTTCAGGATTGTCTTGTTCGTCATGCCTGGCTCCCTTTGCTGCATGTGTCCGAAGGGTCGGATAGCCGATGCCCATGACGGGAGCAATGCATGCGCTATGGGAACCGCGCCGATGACGCACTGGACGGCATGGTGTTCGCCCGCCCGCGTGCGCTATGGCCTGTGCAGGGCCGAGACCAGCTCCGCCTTGCGCCGCGCCGTTTCCAGCCCGAGTCCGATGAAGCCGCGCGCGTGCCTGGCGAGCGCCATGTTGTCGGTCCACAGATTGCGCCAGATCGCGGTTTTCTTTGACAGGTTCTCGTCCACGATCTCCGACGAGAAGGATTCGAAGCTGAGGTCGTCGGCATAGCCGATCGCCGTCAGTGCATCGAATATGCCGGCGAAGTCGATATTGCCGGTGCCGAGGAAGCCGCGATGGCTCTCGCCGATATGGACATAGCCGATCTTGCCGGCGGCGTGGCGGATGGCGAGCCCGACATCGGCCTCCTCGATATTCATGTGGAACGTATCGAGATGCAGGAAGATGTTGTCCGAGCCGGTGTCCTCGATAAAGGCCAGGCCCTGTGCTGATGTGTTGAGCAGGTTGCTCTCGAAGCGGTTGACGATTTCGAGGTTGAGCGTGACCCCGGCCGCCTTGGCCGTCTCGGCGACCTTGGCCAGCGTGGTCGCGCTGCGGTTCCATTGGTCGCGCGTCGGCGCCTCTAACTGGAGGCCGTGGCTGGTCGACAGGATGCCGGCGACCTTGCTGCCGCCAAGGTCCCGCGTCAGGGCGACAGTCTCGTTCAGGATCTCGACGCCGCGCGCGGCAACCGCCTTGTCGGCGCTCGATATGTCGCCGTCTTCGGGCAATCCGATGCTGATCGCCACGCCGAGGCCGAGATCGGCGATGCGCTTGGCGAGACCGCCAATGTCGACATCGGCCGGATCGAGATAGGAGAATTCGATCAGGTCGAAACCCGCCTCCCTGGTTTTGGCGAGCGTGCGTTCGAGCTCGCTTTGCGCCGAACTCGCCGACCAGACGAAAGAATGGATTCCGATGCGCGACATGATCGTCTCCGGTTAACGGGCAAGAGAAGGAAAGCGCGGCCGGATCAATCCGGCCGCGCTTGTGTTGGATGGATCAGCGGGCCGCGGTCCAGCCCTTGTAGTCCTTGAGGTTCTCGGCCGTGATCAGCTTCGGATCGAGCAGAACGGTGGCCTCCGCCGGCTTCTTGCCGGCCAGCAGATCGGCCGCCATGGTCAGCGACTGGCCGGCCATGACATAGGGGTCCTGCGAGGCCGAGGCCTTGATCATCGAGGTGCCCGAGGCCAGCTCCTTTTCGATATCGGGCGCGCCGTCGACCGCGGTGAAGATGAATTCCGAGCGGTTGAGCTGCTTGGCGGCGAGCTGGGCGCCGATCGCCGTCGGATCGTTGATGGCGAACACCGCGTCGATCTTGTCGAAGCGGGTCAGCAGCGCCTGGAACACCTTGAGGCCGCCGTCGCGCGAGCCTTCGGCGTTCTGGTCGTCGGACAGGATCTTGATGTCGGGATGCTGGGCGAGCACGTTCTTGCAGCCCTTCACCCGCTCCAGGATCGACGACGAGGCCGGCCCGTTGAGGATGACGTAGTCACCCTTGCCGCCGGTATGGTCGACCAGGTACTGGCAGGCTTCCTCACCGGCCTTGACGTTGTTGGTCATCACAGTGACGTCGGCGCCCGGCGCCGAAACGTCGAAGGCGGCGACGATGATGCCGGCCGCTTGCGCCTTCTTCACCGCGGGCGCGATCGCCTTGGCGTCGACCGCGTTGAGCATGATCACGTCAACACCGGCGGCGATGAAGGAATCGACCTGCGAGACCTGCTTGTTGAGGTCGTAGTCGGCCGACACCGAAGTCACCTCGACCTTCGGATTGATCTTCTTGGCTGCGTCCTCGATACCCTTGATGGTGGCGACGAAGAACGGGTTGCCGAGCAGGCCGACCGAGATGCCGACCTTGTTGAGGTCCTTGGCCGATGCCGGCGCGATGGCTACGGCCGCCAACGCGGCGCCGCAGAGCAGTTTGGTGATGATCTTCATTACGCTTACTTCCTCCTGATGCCCCGCGCCTCTCGCGGTGCGTTACACGAGCCGGTCGTTGATGCCGGCGGCCAGGTCACTCACGTTCTCGCCCCTGCCTGGAGTCTGTAACGGTCGAGGGCGACCGCCACGATGATGACCAATCCCTTGATGATGTACTGCCAGATGTCCGAAACGCCGGCCAAGATGAGCCCGTTGGACAGAACCGCGATGATCAGGCCGCCGATGAGCGTGCCCCAGATCGAGCCGACGCCGCCGACGAAACTGGTGCCGCCGAGGATGACGGCGGCGATGGCGTCGAGCTCGTAGCTTTGTCCCAGCTGCAGGCCATTGGCGGCATAGAGCCTTGCCGCCGACATGGCGCCGCCAAGGCCGGCGAGCAGGCCGGACACGCCATAGACGAAGAGCAGCACAAGCGGCACCTTGATGCCGGTCAGGCGCGCCGCCTCCGCATTGCCGCCAACGGCGTAGATCCAGGTGCCGAGCACGGTGCGCTTCAGCACAAGCCAGGACAGCACCACCACCGACAGCGCGATGATGACCAGCCAGGGAATGCCGAGCACCGAGCCATTGCCTATGAAGTCGAACGGCAGGTCCGAATTGAACACGGTCGTGTCCTCGCCGAGCAGCCTGGCGATGCCGCGCACGGCGGTCAGCGAGCCCAGCGTGACGATGAAGGGCGGCAGCCTGATATAGGCAACGAGCAGCCCGTTGATCAGCCCGAAGCCGAGCCCGATCAGGATGGCCGCCGGCACGCCGAGCAGCCCCCAGTCCGGCACAAGCGACACCAGCACCGCCACCATCGCGGAAGCGGCGAGGATGGAGCCGACCGACAGGTCGATGCCGCCGGTCAGGATGACGAAGGTCATGCCTGCGGCAAGCACGATGTTGATCGACGATTGCTGCGTGACGATCAGCAGGTTGGTGCCGGTCAGGAAGCGCGGATTGATGAACTGGAAGCCGGCTGCAAGCAGGATCAGCACCGGCAGCATGCCGAGCGCGGCGAAAACAGTTCGCAGCCGCCGGCTTCTGACCGCCGCCTGGTCGACGCTGGTCACGGTCGTTTTGTCGGTCATTTCTGGGCCGCTCCCGTCGCAAGTTCCATGATCGCTTCCTGACGAAGCGGCTCGCCCTCGGATGCCGTCACTTCGCCTGCTATGGCGCCGTCGCGCATCACCAGCACCCGGTCGGCGACGCCGATCACCTCTGGCAATTCGCTCGATATCATCAGTATGGCGATGCCCTTGTTGGCGAGATTGTCGATCAGCCGATAGATCTCGGACTTGGCGCCGACATCGACGCCGCGGGTCGGCTCGTCGAGGATGACGACCTTCGGCTCGGTCTCGAGCAGCCGGGCGAGCAGCACCTTCTGCTGGTTGCCGCCCGACAGCGAGCCGGCATTGGCCTGCGCCGAGCGCGTGCGGATGGAGAGATCCGCGATCGCCTTCGCGGCGCGCCTTTCGGCGGCCGTGAAGTCGCGCAATCCGCCGGCTCGCGCATCACGGGCAAGCACGCCCATGCTGATGTTGTCGGAGATCGACATGTCGAGGAACAGGCCGAGTTCCTTGCGATCTTCGGTGAGGTAGGCGATGCCGGCATCGAGCGCCTCGCGGGGCGAGCCGATGGTCACGGGCTTGCCTTCGAGTTCCATCGTGCCGGCGCTGCGCCTGTCGGCGCCGAAGATCAGCCGGGCAAGCTCGGTGCGGCCGGAACCGACCAGGCCCGCCAGCGCCAGCACCTCGCCCTTGTGAAGGTCGAACGAACAGTTCGTCAGCAGGCGCCCGTCGGACATGCCGCGCACCGACAGCGCGACCGCGCGCGCACTGTCTGGAGCGCGATGATCCTTCTTGTAGAAAGCAGAGAGATCGCGGCCGACCATCATCGCGACAAGCCGCGAGGCGTTGAGGTCGGCGCGCGCCAGCGTGCCGACATAGCCGCTGTCGCGCAGCACGCTGACGCGGTCGGCGAGCTGGTAGACCTCTTCCATCCGGTGGCTGATGTAGATGATGGCGATGCCTTGCGCCTTCAGCGTCGCGATCACCTCAAAGAGGCTGTCGGTTTCGCGCGAAGTCAGCGACGTCGTCGGCTCGTCCATGACGATGATGCGCGCATTGGTCGACAGCGCCCGGGCGATCTCGACCAGCTGGCGCTCACCAAGCGACAGGCTGGAGACGAGGGCGCGCGCGGAGAAGGACACGCCGAGCCGCGCGATGATTTCACCGGCGCGCCGGTTGCACTGCTCGCGGTCGACGATGCCCAAACGCCGTGGTTCGTTGCCGAGAAAGACGTTCTGCGCCACCGTCAGATTGGGCGCCAGCGACAGCTCCTGGTAGATGACCGCGATACCGGCGGCGCGCGCCTTGATCGGATCGCCGGTCGCGGCGGGTACGCCGTCGATCAGGATTTCGCCGCCCGCATCCGGCCGGTAGGCGCCTGACAGCACCTTCATCAGCGTCGACTTGCCGGCGCCGTTCTCGCCCATCAGCGCGTGCAGTTCGCCGGCATGGACGGTGAGCGACACATCCTGCAGAGCGCGGATCGCGCCGAAGGTCTTGGAGATGTGACGCATCTCCAGCACCGGCCGGCGCGCCGCCTGCGCCTGGACTGCCGCGCTCATCGTGCACCACCGGCCGCCCTGGCTGCGGCATCATGACCGGCGATGCGATCGCGCCAGGCCTCGCGATAGGCTGCGAACCTGTTGAAGTCCGTTGCATGCGCCGGCTCCGGCGGCTCGGCCGCGAAGTCGCGCCCCACGCTCTCGAAGGCAAGCGCCGCCGCACCCGTGGCGCTGCCCTCCAGCGAGGCGCCTTGCAGGAAGGCCTGTCCGGGCCGAAGCTGCGCCAGCAACCCGGCAAGCAGGCCGCCATTGTTCAGCCCGCCATCGACGATCACGGTGTTTTGCGAATGGATCAGGTCGAGGCAGAGGTCGACCATTAGCGCCACATAGAGCAGCGCCACCGCCGCGCGTTGCTCCGCGCCCGGCGCGCCGCCGACGATTTCGCCGCGATGGCCCGGCATCGGCCCGCCAGGCGCGAAACTCGGCAGCGCCATGATACCGGCGTCGATCGCCTGCCCTATCGCGCCATGCGGGATCGCGCCTTGCCAGCCGCCGCTGATGACGGAGAATTCGCGCCCGCCCATGAAGCGGATGGTCGGCACCGGGCCGCCATCGATATCGACATTGACCAGCATGTCGCGCTCGTGGTCGAGCGCCTCGAGCGGGCAGTCGGGGTTGAGCACGACCACCCATGTGCCGGTCGACACCACGGTCAATGGCCCGAGCGCCTGCCGGCGATAGGTATGCAGCGCCGCATTGGAATCGTGGACGCCATTGTGGATGGCAACCGTCCGCCCCCCTACAGGCCGCTCGCCGATGACGGCGCCGGCGCGCGCGAAGGCCGGCATCCGGCCGCGCCATCCCTCGGCATCGACCAGCGAGGAAAAATCGCGTTCGCGCGGCGCCCACAGATGCGAGTGACAGCCGAGATAGGAGACCTCGCAGGCAGGCAGGCCACCGAGGCGCCAGCTCCAGTACTGGGGGTAGCCGAGGATCGATGTCGCCGCCGCGAAGGCATCGGGCTCCACCTCCTGCAGCCACAGCATGTGGCGCCCATAATTGAAGCCGAGCGGCAGGCGCGGCGAGAAGGTCTCGGCGAAATCCGGAATGCGCCGTTCGATCCGCGCCGCGATTTCGGCCGGCGGCTCCTGCTCGTAGTCGAGGATCGGATGCGTCAGTGCATCATCGTCGACAAGGGCGAAGGTGCAGCCATGGCCCGAGACCATCACCCTTTCCACGCCGTGGTTTTCGACGGCGTCGATGACGGCGCCGAGCGCCCAGTCATGGAGATCGGCTTCGTCGAGCACGCTGAAGCCGCCCTGGCGTACCCATTTCGGCTGGGTGCGACGCTCGTCGACGATGCGCCCGTCCTGGCCGAAGACGAACAGCTTCGAATTGGTCTTGCCGAAATCGAGCACCGCCACTTTCACGGTCAGCCTCCCGAGGCGGAAGCGATGCGCACCACCACGCCGGCGTCCTCCAGCATGCGGGCATCGGCGTCGGAGAGGCCGTCATCGGTCACCAGCGTGCCGATGCGGGACCAGGGCAGCGCCACATTGCGGGCGTGGATCGACAGTTTGCGGCTGTCGGCCAGCACCACGATCTGGTCGGCGCACAGGCTGAGGTCGATGATGGAGCGCACCAGCAGCGGATGCGATTCCAGCACGCCTTCCTGGCTGAGGCCCTGCGCGCCGAGAAAGAACTTCGAGGCATAGAAGGGCGTGGCCTGGGTCAGCGAGTGGATGATGCCGGGCTCGCGATGCAGGTCGCCGCCGGCAACCGTCAGGCTGCAATGGCCGTGGTCGCTGAGATAGGCGGCGAGCGGCATCGAATTGGTGTAGAGGCGGATGTTGCGGTCGGCGAGCTTGACGCCGAGATGGAAGCAGGTCGAGCCGCCATGGACGATGACGGCATCGCCGTCGCTCACCATGGTGGCGGCGACATTGGCGATCTGCCGCTTGGCGTCCACCGCGAGGTCGCGGTTCTCGTCATAGGGCCGGGCATAGGCAACGCCGGCTTGCAAGGCACCGTCAAGCGCAGAGATGCCGCCATAAACCTTCCGCGCCTCCCCGGCCTCGTCGATGCGATCGATATCGCGCCTGACCGTCGCCGCCGAAACGCCAAGCCGCTCCTGCAGCTCGCGCACCGAGGCGAACGGGCGATCGCGCAAGAGTTCGACGATCTGACGCTGACGGCCGGAGTCGCTCAATTGTTTCCTCCCTTATGCCATTCTTCGACGGCAATTGGTGTAGGTTACTCAGGCCTTGTTGGATTGCAAGGCAATTTCTGACGAAATAAGATCATCTTTGACGAAGCTTGCTCGCGCGAACTTTGCTCGTCGACCAACAGCAGTCGAACTGCAACCGGTCCGCGATGCGGTCGACGGATACGCCAGGACGCTGCTCGTCGCCTCGGCCCCGAACCATCCGCCGGGATGATCCAGGGCCTCTGGCGTCAGGGCTCAGAAGTCGAAATTGTTGATGTTGTCCTTGTTGAACACGAAGGGCTGCCCGAGCAGGATTTCGCTGCCGTTGATGACCTTGAGCTCGCCAAGTTTTCCCGCCTTCACCGACGTGCCGCCGGGCGCCAGTTGGCCGTCGGCGACGGCACGCAGCACATAGGCCGCGGCATAGCCGAGATCGACCGGGTTCCACAGCACCACCGACTTGACGCAGCCGGCGCCGACATAGGGCTTCATGGCATTCGGGGTCGCCAGGCCGACGACAGCGACCGAGCCGCATTTGCCGGCCTGGGTCACCGCGTCGGCGGCCGCTGGCGTCGCCACGCTGGTCATGCCGACAATGCCTTTCAGCTCGGAGCCGTATTTGTTGATCAGCGTATTGGCCTGGTTGAAGGACAGGATGTTGTCTTCCTGTGCCTCGACCGTCTCGAGCCACTTCATCTTCGGATGGCATTGCTCCTGATAGGCGGCCATCTCGGCGATCCAGCGCGCCTGGTTCGGGGTGGTGAAGGTCGACGTCACGATGGCGAAGGAACCGTCCTCGCCGACCTCGGCCGCCAGATTGTCGATGATCGACTTGGCGATGCCGTTGAACTGCGCCTGGTTGACGAACCACTGGCGCGCATCCGGCGTGGAGTTGGCGTCATAGCCGACGACGTTGATGCCCGCGGCAAGCGCCTTCTTCAGCACCGGCGCGATAGCGACGGGATCGTTGGCCGCGAACAGGATGCCGTCGACGCCACTGGTGATATAGTTGTCGATCAGCGTGATCTGGTCGTCGATACTGGCCTTGCTGGGGCCGTCGGTCTTGGCCTCCATGTTGCCCATTTCCTTGGCCGCGTCGGCGATGCCCTTGGATGTCGCGGTGAAGTAGCCGATGCCGACGAGTTTCGGCACGTCGACGACCTTCAGCGGCTTGCCCTTGCGGTCGGGCGCATTGGTCGGGGCGCCGCCATCATATGGCTTGGCCTCCACCTGCGCCGGCGTCGCATCGCAGGCCAGCGGGTTGGTCGGCTGATCGTCGCCGCCGGTCCAGGGCGACGCCGCATGAACGTAACTCGTCGAAAGGGAAAGACTTATCACGGCTGAAACAATGATCTTGCGCACTTTACTCTCCTCACCCTGTCTCCCGCCGGTTTTGAACGGCAAAGCGAGAGAAAATGATCACCTACCGATTGCCGCCCCGATCGAAGATATTGCTGGCCAGGATCGCCAGAATGAGCACGGCGCCGATGAGCATGATGGTTCCGTCGCCCTTGACGCCGGCGAGCGACAATCCGTTCTTCAGCGCCTGGATCAGGCACAGGCCGATCGCCGTGCCAATGATCGTTCCACGCCCGCCAAAGATGCTGGTCCCGCCCAGGACCACCGCCGTGATGGCATCCAGCTCGAGACCGGTTCCCATGTCGGAGCGGGTCGTCGAAACCCGTGAGACGAAGATCACTCCGGCCAGGGCGGCGGCGAACCCGGAGGCGGTGTAGACGGCGAGCTTGCAGCCGTCGATCGACAGGCCGGAGAACCGGGCGGCCACTTCATTCGAGCCGATCGCGTAGACGGTGCGGCCCCAGATGGTAAGGCCGAGGATGACCGCGGCCACGATCGCCGCCGCCGCCAGGATCCACAACTGGGTGGGAATCCCGCCGACGCTGCCTTGCCCCAGGACATAGAACCAGTCGGGATAGCCGCGGACCGAGCGCGCCTGGCTGATCCCTTCCGCCAGTCCGCGATAAAGCGCGAGCGTGGCCAGCGTGGCGATCAGCGGCGGCACCTTGAAGCGCGTGATGATCAATCCGTTGACGAAGCCGCCAAAGGTTCCGACCGCGACCGCGCCAACGATGGCGAGCGGCAGCGGCAGGCCGAGATTTTGCCAGAACACGCCTGTCAGGATCGCGGTCAGCCCGACGATCGAACCGACCGACAGGTCGATGCCGCCGGTTGCAATGACGAAGGTCATTGCCAGCGCCACCAGGCCGACCTCGGTCATCAGCCGTCCCTGGTTGAGAAGGTTTTCCACCGTGAAGAACCGGTCCGACTGAAACGCCAGAACCGCCACCACCCCGATGCCGAGAATGGCGAGGATGGTTTCGTGCCGCAGCAGCGCTCTCGGGTTGATGCCTGCCACCATCGCTAGCTCCTGTGACCACGGCGAAGCATGTCCGCCAATACCGTCACCAGGATCAGGAGCCCGATCACCGCGCGCAGCCAGTAGGCGGAGACATTGGTGAAGATCAGCGCCGAACCGATTGTCGCGAAGAAGATGGCCGCCAGGGTCGAGCCTATGACCGTGCCGGTGCCGCCGAGGATCGAGACGCCACCGATGACCGTGGCGGTGATGATGGTCAGTTCGAGATTGGGCGGCACCGTCGACTGGATCACCTGAAGCTGGGTGGCGAAGAGTATGGTCGCGAGGCCGGCGAAGGCGCCGTGGATCATGAACACGGCGACGGTGCGCCGCTCGATGGAAATGCCTGTCGCCCGCGCCGCCTCCGGATTGCCGCCGATGGCATAGATCGAGCGGCCGAAGGCGGAGGAGCGCAGCCAGATGGCGGCGAGGATCGTCAGAACCACCATGAACAGGATCGGCATCGGAACGCCGAACGGCTTCAACTGAGCGATCAGGAAGTCGCGGGGCAGGTTGGATATCCATTGGCCGCCGGTCACGCCGATCAACCCGCCGCGCAGGATCGACAGCATGCCGAGCGTGACCACGATGGAGGGGATGCGGGCGTAGGCGACCAGCACGCCGACGAGGAAGTTCACGCCGATGCCGACAGCGACCGGCGCCAGCAAGGCGACCCAGACCGGGTACCCGGCAACGGCGAGCGTGCCTGAAATCGTCGCCAGGACGCCGATCAGCGCACCGACCGAGACATCGATATGGCCGGTCATGATGACCATCGCCATGCCGATGGCCGCGACCGCGATATAGGCATTCCCGGCGAAGATGGTGGTCAGGTTCTCAGGGCTGACAAAGCGGGGATTGATCAGGCTGACGACACAGAACAGCACGATGATAGCCGCGAA
>NZ_JAFKIC010000210.1 GCF_017306585.1 Mesorhizobium sp.
AGGCCCCCCTCTCTGCCCTGCCGGGCATCTCCCCCTCAAGGGGGGAGATCAGCAGCTTCGATGACGACATCCAGTCTTCAACGCCGGCGATTGGCGAAAGCCTGCGTGACATCCAATCTCCCCCCTTGAGGGGGAGATGGCCGGCAGGCCAGAGAGGGGGGCCTGGGCGCAAATTTCAATCCCTTAGGACAAAAAACGTCACGGCCGCACCTGGCCCGACCCGCGCACACGGTACTTGAACGAGGTCAGCTGCTCGACGCCGACCGGGCCGCGCGCATGCATCTTGCCGGTGGCGATGCCGATCTCGGCGCCCATGCCGAACTCGCCGCCATCGGCGAACTGCGTCGAGGCGTTGTGCAGCAGGATTGCAGAATCGATTTCGTTGAAGAACCGCTCCACCACCTCCGCATCCTCGGCGATGATCGCCTCGGTGTGATGCGAGGAGAAGGTCTCGATATGCTCGATCGCACCGGAAATGCCATCGACCAGCTTCACCGCGATGATGGCATCGAGATATTCGGTCACCCAGTCGGCGTCATCAGCCGGCTTGGCGTCGAAGAACAGCTTCAGCACCTCGGCGTCGGCATGGATTTCGCAGCCCGCGGCGCGCAAGGCGTCGAGGATGGGCACAAGATGGGTTGATGCCACCGCGCGGTCGACCAGCAGGGTCTCGGCGGCACCGCAGACCCCGGTGCGCCGCATCTTGGCGTTGACGGCGATTTTGACCGCCATGTCGAGCTCGGCGGAACGGTCGACATAGAGATGGCAGATGCCCTCGAGATGGGCGAACACCGGCACGCGCGCCTCGGTCTGCACCCGCCCGACAAGGCTTTTGCCGCCGCGCGGGATGATGACGTCGAGATTGCCCGAAAGCCCCTTCAGCATCTCACCGACGGCGGCGCGGTCGGTGGTCGGCACCAGTTGGATCGCGTCTTCCGGCAGTCCGGCGGCCTTCAGCCCCTCGACCAGGCAGGCATGAATCGCTGCGGACGAATTGAGCGAATCCGAACCGCCGCGCAGGATCACCGGATTGCCCGCCTTGAGGCAGAGCGCGCCGGCATCTGCCGTCACGTTGGGCCGGCTCTCATAGATGACGCCGACGACGCCCAGCGGTGTGCGCACGCGCTCGATGTTGAGCCCGTTGGGCCGCTCCCATGCGGCGATGACGTCGCCGACGGGGTCCCTGAGCGCAGCGATTTCACGAATACCCTCGGCCATGGCCCGGATTCGCGCCGGATCGAGCTTCAGCCGGTCCATGAACGAACCGGAAAGCCCGGATTCGTGGCCATTCGAGACATCGATGGCATTGGCATCGAGTATTACCGACTCTTGACGCAGAATCGCGTCCGCCATTGCGAGGAGCGCGGTATTCTTTGCGGCGGTGGTTGCGATGGCAAGCGGTCGGGCGGCGGCGCGGGCGCGGCGGCCGATATCGGCCATCAGCGCAATGGTTTCATCCCCGGATTTTTCATGCAGTTTCAGCATGGCTCATCCTCCGCTTATGTCGCCGCCAGCGTGACTTACCGCAAGATCATCCCTGTGGATCATCGCCGAACGTGCCTCGTAGCCGAGAACGGTTTCAATCTCGGCGGTCTTCAGGCCAGCGATCCTTACGGCATCGGCGGCATCATAGGCAACCAGCCCGCGCGCGATCTCGCGGCCCTCGGGCGACAGGATCGCCACCGTGTCGCCACGCGAGAAATTGCCGCTGACCAGTTTCACGCCGGCCGGCAGCAGCGACTTGCCCGACAGAAGCGCGCCAACGGCCCCGGCATCGACGGTCAGCCGGCCGGCCGGTTCGAGCTGGCCGGCGATCCACGTCTTGTAGCCCTTGACCGGATTGGCGCTCGGCCTGAAGAAGGTCGCGCGCTCGCCGCGCTCGATCGCCATCAGCGGCGACAGCCGCGTGCCCGAGGTGATGATCATCGCGGTGCCTGCGGCATTGGCGATCTTGCCGGCGTCGAGCTTGGTGCGCATGCCGCCGCGCGACAGTTCGGAAGCGGCCGCGCCCGCCATCGCCTCGATATCGGGCGTGATGCGGTCGACCACGGGAATGAATTTGGCCTCGGGATCCTTGGCCGGCGGCGCCGTGTAGAGCCCGTCAATGTCCGAGAGCAGAACCAAAAGGTCGGCGCCCATCATGGTGGCTACGCGCGCCGCCAGCCGGTCATTGTCGCCATAGCGGATTTCGGACGTGGCAACCGTGTCGTTCTCGTTGATCACCGGCACCGCCTTCATCTTGAGCAGCGTCGAGATCGTCGCCCGCGCGTTGAGGTAGCGGCGGCGCTCCTCGGTGTCGCCGAGCGTGAGCAGGATCTGGCCCGACTTCAGGGCGCCCCTGCCGAGCGCGTCCGACCAGGCGCCGGCCAGCGCGATCTGGCCGACGGCCGCCGCCGCCTGGCTCTCCTCGAGCTTCAGGGCGCGCTTGCCGAGGCCGAGGATGGTGCGGCCGAGCGCGATGGCGCCGGAGGACACGACGAGGATTTCGGCGCCGCCCTGGGCGAGCACGGCGATGTCGTCGGCAAGCGAGGCCAGCCAGTCGCGCTTCAGGCCGCTCGCCCGGTCGACGAGCAGCGCGGAGCCGATCTTGACGGTGATGCGCCGGTATTTTTTCAGCGACTGCATGGCCTACTTTTCCCAGCGCGTCTCGACGGGAGCGGCAATTTGCGCGCGCGCCTCCGCGATAACCGCCATCAGCGCGCGCTGGACCGCCTCGACACCTTCGCCGGTGACGGCTGACAACAGCATCGGCGCACGCCCTGCCGCGCGCTTCAGCGAGGCGGCCTTTTTCTTGCGCTGGTCGGCATCGAGTGTGTCGACCTGGCTCAGCGCCAGGATCTCAGCCTTGTCGGCCAGCCCGTGGCCATAGGCCTCGAGTTCCGCGCGCACGGTCTTGTAGGCCTTGCCGGGATTTTCCTCCTGCGCCGAAACCAGGTGCAGCAGCACGCGCGTGCGCTCGACATGGCCGAGGAAGCGGTCGCCGATGCCGACGCCTTCATGCGCGCCTTCGATGAGGCCGGGAATGTCGGCGATGACGAACTCGCGCGCGTCGATGCGGGCGACGCCAAGGCCCGGATGCAGCGTCGTGAAGGGATAGTCGGCTATCTTCGGCTTGGCGGCGGTGACGGCGGCGAGAAAGGTCGACTTGCCGGCGTTCGGCAAACCCACAAGCCCGGCATCGGCGATCAGTTTCAGCCTAAGCCAGATGGTGAGCTCCTCGCCCGGCAGGCCGGGATTGGCGCGGCGCGGCGCCTGGTTGGTCGAGGTCTTGAAATGCTGGTTGCCGAAGCCGCCATTGCCGCCCTTGGCGAGCAGGAAACGCTGGCCGACCACGGTCAGGTCGCAGATCAACGTCTCGTTGTCCTCCTCGAACACCTGCGTTCCGGCCGGCACCTTCAGCGTGACGTCGGCGCCCTTCGCGCCGGTCATGTTGCGGCCCATGCCATGGACGCCGGTCTTGGCCTTGAAATGCTGCTGGTAGCGATAGTCGATCAGCGTGTTCAGCCCGTCGACCGCCTCCAGCCAGACATCACCGCCGCGGCCGCCGTCGCCGCCATCCGGTCCGCCGAACTCGATGAACTTTTCGCGCCGGAACGACACCGAGCCGGCGCCGCCGTCACCGGAGCGGACATAGACCTTGGCCTGATCGAGAAATTTCATGGGATTGCGGTTTCTTTTATTGGCCTTGCGGCATTGCTCTAAACGTCAGGCCTTGCTCTAAACCAAGGCGCGGCGAAGGGCGAGGCCGTTTTGTGACAATGGCCGCGAGGGGAGCGGCCGGAGAGATGTCGGAATGAAGCTTGTAACCTACAACATCCAGTACGGCATCGGCCTTGACGGGCGCTATGATCTTGGACGCATCGCCGATGCCGTGCGCGGCGCCGACGTTATCGCCCTGCAGGAGGTTACCCGCAACAATCCCAGGAACGGCGGCCGCGACATGGTCGCCGAAATCGGCGAGGCGCTGCCCGATTATTTCGCCGTCTATGGCAGCAATTTCGAGGCCAATCTCGGTTCGCGCATCGAAAAAGGCCGCGCCATCACCACGACCTTCCAGCTCGGCAACATGATGCTGTCGAAAACCCCCATTCATCTGTCGCGCAACCTGCTCCTGCCGCGCAGCCGCAGCTTCGAGATGATGAACTTCCAGCGCGGCGCGCTGGAAGCGCTGATCGAGACGCCGCTGGGCTTCATCCGCTTCTATTCCATCCATCTCGACCACCGCAGCCCGGTCGAACGCGCCAGCCAGATCCAGTTCCTGCGCCAGCGCCTGTTGAACTACGCGCTCGAAGGCGGAGCGCTGTCCGGCGTCGCCGAGATCGGCCTGCCGGAAATGCCGCATCCAGAGGCCTTTGTCGCCATGGGCGACTTCAACATGCTGGCCGGCTCGGCCGAATATGTCGAACTCGCCGGCCGGCCCGACCATGAGTTCGGCATGCCGCTGACCGCCGACTTCGCTGTCGACGCCGCCTTGCGCCTCGCCGTCACCGGCGACGACCTCATCACCTTCGGCGACCCCAAACGCCAAAAGCGCATCGACTATGTCTTCACCAGCGCTTCGCTTGCCCGCTCGCTGAAGCGCCTGTGGGTCGACCGGCAAGCCGCCGGTTCGGACCACTTTCCGGTATGGGCCGAACTGGGCTGAGTCATGCTTGAGCCTGATCCTACTGCGGCCACGCAGTAGGATCAGGGAAGCGCGGGCGACTGCCGTTTGCAGGCCGGCCTCACCTGAACATCAGCGCACCTAGAAATGCACCCAGTTGCGCAGGCTGACCCACGTCTTCCTGTCGAGCCGGTAGCGCTCGACCGGCACCTGGCCGGCGACGATCGAGTTCAGCATGCCCTGGCCGGCATACTGGAAGCCGCATTTGTGGATCACCCGGCGCGAGGCCGGATTGATGACCCTGGTCGAGGCATGCAGCACCTGGATCGACGTCTTCTGGAAAGCGAGGTCGACCAGGGCGTGCGCTGCCTCCGTCGCATAGCCGCGCTTCCAGTGCGGTTCGCCGATCCAGTAGCCGAGTTCCAGCCCGCGGTCGGTGGTGTTGAGGCCCGCGCAACCGACGAAGGTCTCGGTGCCGGCCAGCGTCAGCGCGTAGGCGATGCCGGCGCGGCGCGACTTGGTCATGGCCAGGAAGGAACGCGCCTCGGCCTCGCCATAGGGGTGGGGCATGCGCGCCAGCATTTCGGCGACGTGGCGGTTGTCGGCGAGTTCGACCAGTTGCGCGATATCGCGTTCATGCGGCGGCCGCATCACCAGGCGCTCGGTGACCAGCACCGGGCAGTCGATCGCGTAACTTTCGTCTTCGGTGTCTTCCGCTTCGGCAACCATTTGAAAGTCCTCCAGGCAAAGAAAAAGGGGAGATGGAAACCCATCTCCCCTGATCCTTTTCCTGGCCTTGCCGAACTTCTGGCTTCCAGACACCGGTTCCCGAGATGGGCGCCGGTGTTCTAGTGCGGAACCGGCTACTCCGCGGCTTTGGTAATCGGATTGACCGATACGTAGGTTCGGCCGTTGGCTTTTTTGTTGAACATCACGGCGCCGGCTTCGAGCGCGAAAAGGGTATGGTCCGTGCCCATGCCCACATTGACGCCGGCATGCCAGGTGGTGCCGCGTTGACGAATGATGATGTTGCCCGGGATGACGGCTTCGCCGCCGAACTTCTTCACGCCCAGACGCTTGGAATGCGAGTCGCGACCGTTGCGCGACGAGCCGCCAGCTTTCTTGTGTGCCATCTAACTAACTCCGTTGCGCCGCAAGGCGCCTAAAAGGCCTTATGAACGCGTTCGCGTTCCGTTTCAAGTCCGATCCGGCGACCTCGTCGCCAGAAAAATTACTTCTTGGCCAATTCCTTGGCCTGTTCGCGCCAGTCCTTGATCTGGTCGGCGCTGAAGGGCATGTGCTCGTCGATCTTGGCGACATCCTTGTCCGACAGCTTGGCCAGCTGCGCGAAAGTGATGATGCCCTGTTCGGCCAGGTCCTTGGCGGCGACCGGGCCGATGCCCTTGATCACGGTCAGGTCGTCCGGCTCGCCCTTCGGCGCCTTGAACAGCGGCGCGGCTGCCGTCTCGGCCGCCACTTCCGCCTTGGGGGCGGCTTCCTTCTTGGCCTTGGCTTCCTTCGGCGCGGCGTCCGCCGCTACCTCGGCCTTGGCTTCCGCCTTGGCGGCGGCCTTCTTGGCGGGCTTCGCGCCGCCCAGCAGGATCTCGGAGATCCGCACGGTGGTCAGCAGCTGGCGATGGCCGATCTTGCGGCGCGAATTCTGGCGGCGGCGCTTCTTGAAAGCGATGACCGTGCGGTTCTTGCCCTGCTCGACGACTTCGGCGGTGACGGTGGCGCCATCGACGAACGGTGCGCCGAACGTGACATTCTCGCCCTCGCCATGCGCGAGCACGTGGCCGATCTCGACGATATCGCCGACATTGGCTTCGACTTTTTCGATCTTCAGGAGATCGTTGGCGGCGACGCGATACTGCTTGCCGCCCGTTTTAATGACTGCGAACATTTTTTGCCTTTCGCTGTTCGGTCGGCCTTGATGAACCGCGTCTGGCGGTTCGGCCGTCTTTTTGTCAGTCTGCGGGTTCAAAAAACAAGCGGCGCGGAGCACCCTCCACGCCGATTGCGCGCTGTCCCTAACCGAACAGCGGCACGGAGTCAAGGCAGCCGGGCGCGCCGCAAGCCCTGCGCGCGGCGTCGAAACCCGCTATTTCCCGGCGAAGCAAATAACTCAAGGATTGGCCTTGTAACCTTCCCGTTCAGCCGTTATCTAGTGCGCCGCGCCGGCAACGGCGGACCATGACCCGCGGAGAGGTGGCAGAGTGGTCGAATGCACCGCACTCGAAATGCGGCATGGGTGCAAGCCCATCGGGGGTTCGAATCCCTCCCTCTCCGCCATCGCTCTCCGAGTCTCGCAGGACAGGCGCACCCCATCGCGCGAAGCGGGATGCCCTCGCAAGTTAGCGCAGGAGGGCCTATTCGAAGTTTCTCGCGCGGCCTCCTTTTATTGATTCCCCGTCGTACCCGTCGCGGATGCGGGAGTTCCGTGCACGGTCACGCCGGACTGCACGCTCCGGGTAACGACCGAAGCCGCGCCCACCGTCGCGCCGGCGCCGATTTCCACACCGGGCATCAATTGGGCGGCGCTGCCGATCCGAGCGCCCTTTCGGATGACGACGGGACCGGTCGGCATCTTTCCCTTGGAACTGAATGTGGTTGCGAGCGCGACGACGTAAGGACCGATGGCGCAGTTGCTTTCGATGATGGTCCCTGCCGGAAAGCCGCAGAACCCCTGTATTCGCGTCGCTTCTCCGATGACGCAATTGCTTCCCACCGAACTGGAAAACCCGACGCTGCTTTTCTCCCCGAGACGCGCTCCTTCGCGGATCAGGGCATGGTCGCCGATATACGCGTCGGCGCCGGCGGTCACCCCCGAGCAGACAATCGCGTAGGCTCCCACAATCGTCCTCTCGCCTATATCGGTCGGCTGCTGAACCGTCGGCTGCGCCACCGAACCGGGATTGGATTGGCTTGGCCTGCCTATTATGGCGCCATGCTCGATACGCGCTCCGCGGCCCAATCGTGTTCCCGGATAAAGAACCACAAAGGCCCCGATGGAAACGCCATCGGCGATCTCAACGTCATCGGCGCACATGAGGTAAGGCGCGCGATCGGATTTCTTGAGCTCGTTCATCCCCTCAGCCTTCGATACTGCCTGCGGATCAGGCGCTTTACTTTCGCCATGACGACACGACGATTTATTTGGGACATCAGGATCCGCCGGCCCGGTTCATCGATGGCGCTGTCGGACGATTGGCCCCGATCAGTCCTGAGGTCTTGTTCGACTTCAGCCGCCAGTCGGCGCCGGACCTCGTTTCGTTCCTCCCCGACTGTCGGGATACTGAGTTCGCCTGTCAGTCGCTCTATGGTGCGACGGTAGCGCTCGTTTCTGTCACGAAGCCTGCTGACTTCGTCCTCGGCCTTCTTTGCGCGCTCGGCCATCGGTCCGAATGCAATCCGGGCAGAAAGTAGCTTGGATTCCGACCGCCAATTCGATGCCACCAGTCTCGATAGCTCGAGCTTTGGCGTGGTCCGGCTTGCCGTCGGCTTTGCCAGATCCGAACACAGATCGACTATCTCCTGCGCGTGAATCCGCGCGTGATGGTTCATCATGATCAGTTTCCGGTTGGCCACTCCCATCAGGGGGTCATAGGCTTTCAGATCGGTGACCAACTGCGTGGGATCAAAAGGGCGGGACAAGGCCAGCCCCGCGAACGCATCGGCCTCCATCGCATCGTAGACCTGCGGGGTCACCCACCCATCTGTCCCGAAGACGTCGTACAGGTAGGCGGGCCGGCCGCAAGACATGGCGTCCAGGATCGCCCGGGCCTTGCCCACGACGATGTCGGCGTCCGCTATGGCTTGGACGATGTCCAGGGAACTGGTGCCGGCAGGCGTGCCGATCTGCCTGAACTCCAGACCGGCGCCGCCCCATGCCTCCATCAGAAAGCGCTTGGGTTCGCCTTGCAGATAGTTTCCCAGTAAAAGGACTTTCCTTGGCTCTTTGCGGGCGGCTCCGCTGGGCGCGAGCCTGTCGACATCGATCGGCTGGCGAAGGCGGACGATGCGATGTTTCGTGGCCAGCGCGCGAAGCCGGTTTTCAAACCGCTCGCTCATCACGACGACCGCGCCGACCACGCCCGGCACGGCTGGAGGAGTCTGCAATTCGAAAAGCGGACTATGGCAGATGAAGGCGTGGGGCACCTCGGGCCACCTGGCCGACATCTCATAGGCGACGATGCCGTCCTGGCTGAGCACGATATCGGGCATGGCCAGCTTGAGATCGGTAGCGATCCTGATCTCGCGCTCTCTTGCGACCTCAGCCATCTTCCCGGGTATCTTCACATAGATCGTGATGTCATGGCCAAGCTTGAGCAACTGTTCGGCAAGGGTCAGTGCATAGGTCTCGCTGCCGCCAACAGTGTCGAACTGATAGGTTCCTAGAACTATTCTCACGCAAGGGTCCCGGCATGACTTTAGGCGACAAGCGAGGTCGGCTGGCATCGCCGATTGCCCGCATCTGATCAGGCCCCTCGGCTACGACAATTCGATTGGCCAACATGACGTAATTTAGCAAGGCATGTCAAAACCAGCGCCCCCTCGGCGAACCTGCTGACGGCAGTCGTCATTTCCCGCGCTTCACGTGCTCGACCAGCGCGCGCAGTTTCGGCGCGAGGTTCCTGCGGCTCGGGTAATAGAGATAGAACCCGGCAAAGCGCGGGCAGTAGTCCTCCAGCAGCGCAACCAGTTCGCCGCGCTCGATGAAGGGGCGAAAACTTTCTTCCATGCCAAAGGTGATGCCGGCACCCGCAACGGCCAGCTTGATCATCAGCGCCATGTCGTTGGTGGTGACTTCGGGTGAGACCGCGACGCTGAAGTCCTTGCCGGCCTCGGCGAACTCCCAGCGATAGGGCACCGCCTTGGGCGAAGGCCGCCAGCCGATGCAGCGATGCCCGGCAAGGTCGGCGGGATGCCGGGGGATGCCGAAACTGTCGAGGTAGGCGGGAGAGCAAACCGGCAGTTGCCGTTCGTCGCCCGCGACGGCGACCGCGATCATGTCCTGTTCGATGACCTCTCCCAACCGCACACCCGCATCATAGCCCTCGGCCACGATGTCGAACTCCTCGTCGGTCACCGTGACGTCGAGCTGGATCTCGGGATTGGCCCTGATGAAGCCGGTGAGGAAGGGGCCCGACAGGAACCGTTCGGCGATGGAGGAGACGGCGAGCCGCAATTGCCCGCGCGGCCGGTCGCGCCATTGCTCGGTCTGGCGCAGTGCCACGCGCATCCCGGCAATGGCGGGCGCCACGTCCTCATACAATTGCTCGCCCGCTTCCGTCAGACTGACGCTGCGCGTCGTGCGCCGGACCAGCGCGATGCCGAGGCTTTCCTCCAACCGCCGGATCGTCTGGCTGACGGCGGAGCGGCTGACGCCCAGCCGTTCGCCCGCCGCGCGGAAGCTGCGTTCCTCGGCGACGAGCGCGAACACCGACAGCATGTTGAGATCAGGCATCATTGGTTAGCCATACTTCCCATAGCGGCAACAACTGGCTGCCTTATCGCAACAATGGCTGCGGCGTACAGTCCCGACCATATCGATCGCATTGAAGACGAAAGGATTTCGCGATGGCTCTCGACAAGGTCGTTCTCATCACCGGGGCATCAAGCGGCATCGGCGCCGGCATCGCCCGCGAGCTTGCGGCCGCCGGCGCCAGGCTGATGCTGGGCGCGCGCCGCACCGACAGGCTGGACGCACTGGCCGATGAAATTCGCGCCAGGGGCGGCGAGGCGATGACCTGCAGGCTCGACGTGACCGACCGCGCCGACGTCGCCGCTTTCGCGCAGGCCGCGCGCCAGGCCTGGGGCCGCGTCGACGTGATCGTCAACAATGCCGGCATCATGCCGCTGTCGCTGATGGCCTCGATGAAGACAGACGAATGGGACCGCATGGTCGACGTCAACATCAAGGGCGTGCTGCACGGCATCGCCGCCGTGCTGCCGGAGATGACCGCGCGGGGAGCCGGCCATATCATCAACATCGCCTCGATCGGGGCGCTGACCGTCTCGCCGACGGCCGCCGTCTATTGCGCCACCAAATATGCGGTGCGGGCAATTTCGGACGGCCTGCGGCAGGAGCAGGACGACATCCGCGTCACCTGCATCCACCCCGGCGTGGTCGAAAGCGAACTGGCCGGCACCATCACCGATCCCGTCGCCGCCGAGGCGATGAAGACCTACCGCGCTATCGCGCTCCAGCCCGACGCCATCGGCCGGGCGGTGCGCTTCGCCATCGAGCAACCCGACGATGTCGACGTCAACGAGATCGTCGTGCGTCCGACACGGGCGGCGCACTGATGCGCCGGCTCGCCATCGCCGCATCGCTCGTTGCGACATCGGCCGCATTTGCCATTGCAAAGGACATAACCATGAATAGCCTGGCTCACAACTACACCGGCCTCTGGGTGACGCAGGACGGGCGCATACGCCACGAACTGCTGCCGAACGGGCGCTATGTCGAGGCCAGGGGAACCCGCGAGAAAGCCTATCAGGGACGCTACGTCGTGACCGGCAGCCACATCGACTATTGGGACGACACCGGCTTCACCGCCGATGGCGAGTTCATCGACGACGTGCTGCACCACGCCGGCATGATCCTGCGCCGAAACCGGTGAGACGCGCGGCCTGAGCTTTCAGACCGTGCCGCCTCCGGCGGCTGACACCTTGATCGCGTCCCTGCGCGGATTGTTCTGGCGGACGTGTAGCGCTCGCGCGTCGCCCCGAAGGCTGGCTCCTGCGTGAATCAGCCTTCCAGCGACCCGATGATCCAGCCCAGGGACAGCGCCAGACAGAACCCCATCGCAATTGCCGCGAATATCCACATTTCGGCGTCTCCAAAACACCAATAGCGGGAATAAACCTGCGAAGCGCTCAAAGGTTGCATTGGGTTTTTCAGAGACCCCGCCAACTGAGCGACGAGGGAACGGCAGACCTTTTCCAGGCGTTGTAAGGCGTTCTCGGAATTCAGATCCTAGCGGGGCGAGGCGCGCCATGGCGAAACAACCACGAAAACGATCCGCCGGCGCGCGCTCCGGCGGCGGAAAAGGAAAGCCGCTCGTCACGACGCGTTCGTCGCCCACGAGAGCAAAACGGCCGCCACGACCCGCCGAACGCGAGGCTTCGCTGATCGACGCGGAGGCCGCGGGCCGCGCCGCTTCCACGACAGAACAAAGCGCGGCGGCATTGAAAGCGGAAGAAGGCGAGCGGGGCCGCGACGCGGCCTGGCCGTCGGAAATACCCGCGCTCGGCTGGAAGGATATCTTCTGGAGGCTTTGGGAAGAGTTCAACAAGGACCGGGTCCTGCTGGTCGCGGCCGGGGCCACTTTCTATCTCCTGCTGGCGCTGTTTCCGGCACTTGCCGCCTTCATTTCGATCTACGGCTTCGTTGCCGATCCGGCCACGGTCGCCGACCACGTGGCCTATCTCAACGGGCTTCTGCCAGCTGGAGGCCTGGACCTTATCCGCGATCAGTTGCAGGCGCTGGCGAGACAGAAATCCGGCGCGCTCGGGACCGGATTCTTCGTCGGCCTCGCCATCGCGCTATGGAGTTCCAACAGCGGCATGAAGGCGCTCTTCGATGCCATGAACATCGCCTATGAGGAGCGCGAGAAGCGCAGCTTCATCCGGCTGAACCTGATGTCCATCCTGTTCACCGTCGGGGCGCTGCTGATCGGCATGGTGCTGCTGCTGACGATCGGCGTCGTGCCCGCGCTGCTGCGCTACTTCTACCTCGATGACTGGACGGAATCGCTGCTCGCAATATCCCGTTGGCCGGTTCTCGTCGGCGCGATGCTGACCGGCATATCGCTGCTGTACCGCTTCGGGCCAAGCCGCGAACACGCCAAATGGCGCTGGCTGAGCTGGGGAGCCTTGATCGCTACTGCGGTCTGGATCGCAGCGTCATGGCTGTTCTCGTTCTACCTCCAGCATTTTGCCAACTACAACGCCACCTACGGATCGCTGGGCGCGGTCGTCGGCCTGATGATGTGGACCTGGATCTCCGTGATCATCCTGATCAGCGGCGCTGCCATCAACGCCGAGATGGAGCACCAGACCGCCATCGATTCGACGACCGGGCCTGCGCGGCCCATGGGCGAACGCGGCGCGGTGGTAGCGGATACTCTCGGTAAGATCGCGGGGTGACCGCACGCCTCGCGGCACCGCGAATCGTCAGAAGTCGAAGACGATGGCTTGCCGCCCCTTGGCGGTGCCCGCCTTCAACCGCGCCAATGCACTGGTCACCTCGGCGAGCGTGACGCGCTCTATCTGTGCCTCGAACGGCTGCTCCTCGTGCAGTTTCAGCAGTTCTCGCATCTGCTCGCGTGTGCCCACACTGGTCCCCGTCACCCAGACGCCGGTCGTGGTGAGCCATTCCTGGTTGAGCGGTACCGGTTGCGGGACCATGGCCGCGGCGATGATCCTGCCGCGTGGGCGGATGGCCGCGACCATCGCGTCCCAGCTTGCCGGCGTCGGCGCGAAATTGATGCAGACATGCGCGCGCAGAGCCGCCGGCCAGTTGCCGGCCAGGTCAGGCGAGGCAAGCAGGACGTGTTCGGCGCCAAGCGAGGCCGCGAGGCGCAGCTTGGCCGCGTCCGTGTCGACGGCGACGACCGTGGCGCCGAGCCGCCGGGCGATCTGGACCGCATAGAGCCCAAGGCCGCCGCAGCCGAATACGGCGCAGGTCTCGCCGGCGACGATCCCGGCCCGTCTCACGGCGCCGAACGCGGTCAGGCCCGCGCACATCAAGGGCGCCAGCGCCGCGGCATCGCCCCTGTCCGGCACGCGCGCGGCAAAGCGCGCGTCGGCCACGACATATTCGGCGAACGTGCCGGCGACATCGAAGCCATGCGCGCGCTGGTGCTGGCAGAAAGACTCCATCTCGGCGTGGCATTCATCGCAATGGCCGCAGGCGTCGTGAAGCCAGGCCACGCCGGCGCGCTCGCCCGGGTGCCAGCCGGTGACGCCGGCGCCGAGCTGAACCACTCTCCCGACGCCCTCATGACCGAGGATTCCAGCCGTTTTGCCCGAAGCCGGCCGCAGATGGCCCTGCCACACATGCACGTCGGTGTGGCATATGCCGCTCGCCTCCAGCCGAACCAGAATTTCTCCGGGGCCGGGCTCTGGCCGCGGCACACGCATGATGCCGAGCGGCTCGCCCGCTCGTTCAAACAGAGCTGCCAGCATGCTGTCGGTCATCTACTGCCCCAGTGCGCTTTGAACCGCCGGCAGGCCCGGCCCTCCGTCGAGGGTGGAGACGCCGTCGAGCCATTTGGCGAGCTTGTCGGGATTGCGCTTGATCATCTCGCGCGCGGCTTCCTCGGCGGATTTCCCCTCGCCCAGGATCATCCGCATGCCGTGGTTTTCATAGTCGAGGTCGAACGCCAGATTGGCGAACAGCCTCGCCGCGTTGGGACATTCCGCCGAGAAACCCTTGCGCGCGATGGTGCGCACGGTGGCGCCGCCGAAATTGGGGCCGAACTCGGCATCGCCTCCCGACAGGTAGCTTATCTTGTAGTCGAGGTTCATCGGATGCGGTTCCCAGCCGAGGAACACGACCCAGCTCTTGTCGGCCATGGAATTGGCGACCTGCGTCAGCATCGCCGCCTCGCTGGATTCGATGATCTGCCAGTCGCCCAGACCGTGCCGGTTGGCGGCCACCATGTCGAGCAGCGGCTTGTTCGAGCCGGCCTCGATGCCATAGATCCTGCCGCCGAACTGCGCGGCGTGGGCGGCGAGGTCGTCGAAGCTCTTCACTCCTTGGTCGGCGACATATTGCGGTACGGCGAGCGTGTATTTGGCGCCTTCCAGGTTGACGCCCAGCACCTCGACCCAGCCATTGTCGAAATAGGTTTTGTATTCCTCGTCCTGTACCGGCCGCCAGTTGCCCTGGAAGACATCCATGTCGTTCTCCTTCAAGGCGGAATAGGCGACCCCAAGGCCGAGCAAGGTCTGGGAGGCGTCATAGCCCAGGCCATCGAGAATGATCTGGGCCGTGGTGTTGGTCAGCGCGATGTCGGTCCAGCCGAGATCCGCCATGCGGACCTTCTTGCACTGCGGCGCATCGGCGGCAAAGACAGGCGAAACGGCAAGCCCCGACAGCAGGGTGAGAAGGAATGTCGTGCGCATCTGGTTCCCCATTTTTCTTGATGAGACGGACTGTGCCGCAACGCTATGGCCTCCTCATTTTATGTCAATACAGAATCTTGTATGAGCGTACAAAAATCTTTGTTGCTAGAAAGGGCAATGGCGACTCACGGCAAGCGAACCAAGATCGAGGACATCAGGCGCATCGAACTGATCGCGGCCGCGCATCGCGTCTTCCTTGAGCATGGACTGCACGGCATGACCTCGGCCCGCATATGCCGCGAAGCCGGCATGTCGCCGGGCATCCTTGCCTATTATTTCAAGGGCAAGGACGAGGTGCTGTTCGGCATGGTGCGCTACAACAACCGCCTGCTGATGGAGGATGTCATCGCGCGCCTGAAGGCGGCGCGAACCGGCTGGGAACGGCTGGAAGCGATCGTCGAGGGAAATTTCCCTGCTTCGGCCTTCACCCAGCCCATCGCCAATGCGTGGCTTTCGGTCTGCGCCGAGGCTGGCGTGAACCCGCAGTATGCGAGGCTGCAGCGCCTGTTCTATCGCCGGCTGCGCTCCAACCTGGCATCGGTCTTCGAGGAGATGGCCGCCGAGTCACGCCTGCGGGAAGCGGGCTTCATCATAGCCGCGCTCATCGACGGGCTGTGGTTGCGCAAGGCGGCCGCCGACGATCTGGGGCGCGACGAGGCGATCGCGCTGGTGTTCGGCGGCATCCGCTCGCTGATGACCAATGGAGAGGAGCAGCGCTTGCGTCACCCGGAAGGGTGAGCCATGGGCGACATCGCTGGCCGGCCTCACCAGAGTGGACTTGGCGTTGCCGTCAGTCGGCGACCGCGCTGTCGATGACGACGCTTGCCGAGGTGCCGATGACCAGCCGCGCCTTGGTGGCGGCGTCGCCGTCGAGCGCGATGTGCACGGGAACACGTTGCGCCAGGCGCACCCAGGTGAAGGTCGGGTTGATGTTGGCAAGCAGCGTGCCAGCAGCGCGTTCGCGGTCTTCGATGCCCGCGGCGATGCTGGAGACATGGCCCGGTATGGAGGACTTCCATCCCATCGGCTTGATCGATGCCTTGGCACCCACTTCGATGCGCGGAAGTTTCGTCTCCTCGAAATAGCCGTCTATGCGTACCGTATCGGTGTCGACCAGCGCCATGATGGCCGCGCCCGTGGTGACGTAGTCTCCGGGGCGAAGGCTGAGATTGGTGATGATGCCGTTCACGGGCGCCCTGATCTGCGACCGGTCGAGGTTGAGCTGTGCCAGATCGTGGGCCGCACTGGCCTGCAGGCTTTCCGATTGCGCCTCGGCGACGGCGGACTTGGCCTCCTCGATCTGCTGGACGCTGACGGCCGAAGCGGTCAGCCGTTGCAGGCGGTCGAGATTGCGCTTTGCCTGATCGAGCGTTGCCTGCTTTCCCTCGACCACCGCCTGCGACTGCGCGAGCGCGACGACGAAGCGCTGACGATCGACCTGGAACAGCACATCGCCCTTCTTGACCGCCTGATTGTCCTTGACCAGCACATCGGCGACGAGGCCGGACACGTCAGGCGTGACGCCGACGACATCGGCGCGCACATGGGCATCGCGCGTCCAGGGGGCGTTCATGTTCTCGTCCCACAATTTCCAGGCCGCGACGCCGGCGATGGCGACAACGGCGACCGTGACAAGCACCCTGCCGGTGGTTTTGAGAAGACGGTATTTCATGAAAACAGCCGATTCGAGAGAGAGGACATTGCGCCCAGGATGAGGATGTAAAGCGCGAGGTTGAACAGCGCCCGGTGCCATACGAGCGAGTAGAGGCCGGTCCGCGACAGCACTTCCCAGACCAGGCGCGCCACGACGAAAGCCGCCAGCATCATGACGAGAAGTCCGGGCAGATAGACGCCGCCAATGCTGATGTCGTGCTGCATGTCTCTATCTACTCCGCTACGAGGAGCATCCGCTCCGGCACTGTCGAGTGAATGGGTGGCGCGGCGTCGCGAAACAAAGCGCGCCGCAGCCCCACAAGGGCATCGACGGATCGCCGCGCCGGCGTCGCCTGGCGGCCCGCGACGATGGCAAGCGCGGCGTCGATGCGTTCGCGCAGCCCCGGCGAGGCGGGAACCGAGGCGCCGAGGCGCACGCGTTCCTTGAACAGCGCGGCGACCGCCGACAGAACGTCGCCGATCGAAACCCGCTCCTCCGACGTCAGCCGGCCGCGCAACCGCTGCAGTTCGACGATGTTCAGCCCCAGCCTGATCTCCGCGTAGCCATCGATCATCGACAGCCGCTTGTCCTCCGCCGCAGCCAGCCGGGGCACCAGTTGGCCGAGCCGGTCGAGCATGCGACCCGCGAGCCTGCGCTGGTCCTCGGCACGGTCCCCGGCGGCCAGTTGGGCGAGGTCGGACCAGCCAGCATGAACCAGTCGCCGGGCGGCGATCTCGCCGCCGAAAGGCCGAACCACAAGCGTCCAGACAAGCGCGAAGCCGACGCCTGCGAGCGCCGCGAGGCCGCCGCCGGCAAATGAGGTGAAGTCCGCCGAGAACCTGTCGCTCAGAGCGATGAAGGAGGCCGTGTTGACGGTCAAAAGCATCGCCAGCATGTTGAGCTGCGGCCTTGGGATCAGTGTGCCGAGCAGCAGGAACGGCGGCGCCAGCGCCAGGACCAGCAAGGGGAAGCTCTGGATCGATGGCAGGATGGCGAACTGGTAGGCGGCGGTCACCACCAGGCTGACGGAGCACCAGATGAACATCGACAGCAGCAAGGGCGCGGGACGGTCGGTGGCCGCGAAGAAGGAGCATGCCACCGCCACCATCAGCACGAAGCCCGAGCCCTCGGCCCAACCCGAATAGATCCAGACGGCGCTGGCGGCCAGCACGGCGACGATGACGGACGACGCGTAGAAGAACAGCATGCCGTAATCGTGGTGACGGCTTCGCGAAAAGGTCCGGCGCCGGCGGAAGGCAAGCTTCTCGCCACGGGCTTCGCCACTGGCGATCTGGCGCTTCAGGACGAGGCAGTCGTGCCAGGCATCGACGATCTCGCGCAGCCGCGCCAGCGCGCTGTCGAGCATGAGGCTGCGCCAGTCCACGGCATAGGCCGGAGGGCGAAGATCCGCGATGCGCGAACGCAGCGCAACCGCGCGAACCGGATCATCGACCGACCGCAGCCAGGCTCCGACGTCGTCGAGCAGGCGGCTCAGTTCGGTGCTCGGCACACGGTCCTGAGACCTCAGTTCGTGCAGCCGGTCGTCGAGTGATGACAGCAGCGGCAGGAGCAGCATGAGGCGGCCGCGCAACTGGCGCGCCTGCCGTGTCAGCCCATGGGTCTGGTGATCGTAGCCAAGCTGGCTGATCAGGATATCGAAGCCGGAAATGTCGGACGCGAGCTTCTGTCGGGCGGGAAGCGCGGATCCGGGAGCACCCTCGCCGCGCAGGATTTCGGCCGCCCAGGCGGCGGCGTCGCCGAGCCAGTTGGAGATGCGCGACGACATCAGCGAGGACAGTCCGATCGGAAACAACAGCTGGCCGACGACGCTGGCGCAGACGATGCCGAGGATGATTTCCTGGCTGCGGGCCGAAGCGATGTCGAAGATGGTCTGGGGCGCATCGACCGCCGGCAGCGCTATCAATGGCAGCGAATAGCCGGCCAGCATGAAGACGTAGCTGCGCGGCGTGCGGTCCAGCATCGAGATGTAGAGCAACACCCCCGTCCACAACGCGACGACGACGCTCATCAAAAGCGGAGAATTGACGAAGGCCGGCAAAAGCAGCACGGAGCCTGACGCGCCGATCAGCGTGCCGAGCGCACGGTAGAGCCCCTTGGACGATGTCGCACCCGCAAGCGGGTTGGCCACGACGTAAACCGCCGCCATGGCCCAATAGGGTCGTGGCAGGTCGAACGACAGCGCGATGTAGAGGGCTATCATCGAGGCGAGGAACGCCTTGATGGAAAACAGCCAGTCCTGCCAGGAAGGGAGCGTCATGCGTTGGACTTTCGGGCCCGCCTCCTCGCCAGCGGGCCCATTTCTGTGTTGCGGCTAGCGGTTGATGTCGACGTCCTTCGTCTCCCGGCCGATCAGCAGGGAGATCAAGGTCAGCACGCCCATGGCCGAAAGGTAGACGCCGACCCGGAACGGTCCGCCGCCCGCGCTCCAGAGGGCCACGGCGATGAACGGAGCCACGGCGGCGCCGAGGATCGACGACACGTTGTAGGAAATGCCCGAACCGGTGTAGCGCACATTGGCCGGGAACAGTTCGGGCAACAGCGCGCCCATCGGGCCGAAGGTCATGCCCATCAGGCTGAATCCGATGATGAGCCAAGCCATGACGCCGACGGTTCCGGCATGAAGCATCGGCACCCATGTCAGGCCGAAGGCAATGATGGCGATGGTGACGCAGATCAGCGTCCGGCGCCGGCCCCAGCGGTCGGCCCACGGGCCAGAGACCATGGTGAAGATGCCGAAGAAGACCACGCCGATGATCATCATCAGCACGAAGGTCGTATAGTCATACCCGAGGCCGGGAACGGCAGCGCTCGGCGAGGCGCGCCCGTAGCTCAGCGAGAACGTCGTCATCAGGTAGAACAGGACATAGGTGGCGAGCATGTAGAACGTGCCGAGCACCAGTTCCTTCCAATGCGTGCCGACGACGGAGGCCAGCGGCACCTTCTTGACCTTGCCAGTGCGTACGGTGTTGTCGAAGGCGGCGCTCTCGACGAGGTTGAGCCGCACCCAGAGGCCGATCGCCACCATGATGAGCGAAAACAGGAACGGTATGCGCCACCCCCACGACAGGAAGGCCAGGGACGGCCGTGACGGATCGTCTGAGGGCAGGATGGCGGCGATGATCAGGAACAGGCCGTTGGCGATGATGAAGCCGATCGGCGCCCCGAGTTGCGGGAAGGTGCCGTAGACGGCGCGCTTGCCCTTCGGCGCATTCTCGGTCGCGACCAGCGCAGCGCCACTCCATTCGCCACCCAGCGCGAAGCCCTGGGCGAGGCGCAGGATCACCAGCAGGGCCGGAGCCAGCCAGCCGGCTCTGCCATAGGTCGGCAGCAGGCCGATCAGGAACGTCGCCAGGCCCATCGTCAGCAAGGCGCCCACCAGCGTGATCTTGCGGCCGCGCCGGTCACCGAGATGGCCGAAGAAGATCGCGCCGAGCGGTCTTGCGATCATCGCGGCGCCGAACACCGCGAAGGAGGCGAGCAGCGCCGTCGTCTCGTTGCCGGCCGGGAAGAACAGATGCGGGAAGACCAGCACCGCCGCGGTGGCGTAGACGTAGAAATCATAGAACTCGATCGTCGTTCCGATCAGGCTCGCGAGGATTACCCTCGACCGTGGATTGGCTGGCGTGGCTGCGGGCACTGCATCGAAGGCAACGGACATCGGGAAACACCTTGAGGGAACAGCCGATGCCGCCCCTCCTGTTGAGATCAGGGACTGGCGGGAACACGTCCCGTCGATATAGATTGCATGCTAATAGATTATATGCGAATAGTTAGCAATGGAAAACGACCAGTCCAGAAGCCGCGAAACGATCGGCCAGGTGATCACCAACGTGGCGCGGCTCTGGCGCCGCACCGCCAATGAGCGGCTGGACCGGTGCGGGCTGTCGCATGCCACCGCCATGTCGCTGCTGGCGCTGTGGCAATTGGGAGGTGAAGCGCGCCAGGGCGCGGTGGCCGACCAGGCCGGGCTTGAAGGTCCGTCCCTGGTTCGGCTCGTCGACCTTCTGGTGACGGAGGGGCTGGTGGACAGGCGCGAGGATCCGAGCGACCGCCGGGCCAAGATCCTGTCGCTGACCGCCGATGGCGAGGCGCGGGTGGCGGCGATCAACACGGTGCTTGCCGAACTGCGGCACGAATTGGTCTCGCTTATCGGCGATGAAGAACTCCGGACCGCCTCGACCGTATTGCGTCAGATCCAGTCGGAGCTCGCCAACAAACTGGCGGAGAGTTGAGCGGCGGCGGCCGGCCGCTGTGTGCCGGTCGCGCCTGGTTTGCCTTGGCGGCCGTCACGAAAGCCGGATGACGCGCCTTGCGCTGATCACGCACAGCAGCGGCACGATGGCGAAGGCGCCGAACAGCCAGCGCGCGGCGCCCGCCGTGCCGGCCACCCCTCCGGGATCGACAAGGCCGCCGGCGTTCGCCACCATGCCCGCGAGCGCTGCCCCAAGGGCGGTGGCGAACAGCTGGATGGTGGTCACCGAGGCTCCCGCAAGTTCCTCCTCGCCCGGCAGGGCCGCCTTGAACGCGCGTGTCATCAGATGCGGCCAGGTCACGCCGACGCCAAGTCCGACAGCGAGGAAGGCGACGCACATCGGCGCGAGCTCCATCAGGCCGCCCGCGCTGGCCTTGGGCACCAGGACGAACAGCCCCGCCATGCCGGCGACCTCGAGCAGCGGGCCGGCCACGATCAGGCGACGCGCGCCGCGTTCCCCGGCGCCCGATCCGGCGATGGAGCCTGCGGTCCAGCCCGCCGCCATGATGGCCGCGAGATAGCCGGCCGACAGAGGCGACTGGCCATGCAGCACCTGCAGGAAAAGCGGCACGAAGATCTCGCCGCTGGTCACCGTGATGGCCAGCAGCGCCATGGTCGCGTAAAGCGCAGCGATGGCGCTTGCCGGCTGGAACGCTCCCGTTGACAGAAGCTTCCACCTCGCGCGTCTCTCGGCGGCGACCAGCAGCATCGTCAGGGCGACTGCGAGCACGATGCCGCCGATGTTCCAGGCCAGGTCGGAAGAGGCGCTGCCGGCTGAGATCGCCAGGACGGCCGCCACCAGCACGATGAGCTGCGTGACCGGAACGCCGGATCGCTGATCCGAACGGGCGCGACGCCCGGGCAGCACGGCCGCCGCGAGCGCGGCGAAGGCGATTGCGGCCAGCGCCAGCGACCAGAAGGCGGCGCGCCAGACGCCGAGCTCGGCGAAAATGCCGCCGACCGCGGGACCGACCAGCGTCGCGATGCCCCACATGCCGGAAACCAGCGCCATGGCGCGTGGCCAGAGCGCCTCATCGAACACCAGCCGGATCATCGCGTAGGCGAGCGCGAACAGGAAACCGCCGCCAAGCCCCTGCACCGAGCGGCCGAGCAACATGACCGGCATGGACGGCGAGATCGCGCAAACCAGCGCGCCGACGGCAAAGATCGCCGCCGCGATCGCATAGGCGCCGCGCGGACCAGCGCCCCGCAGCAGTTTCGCCGAAAGCGCGGCGCCCAGAATGGAGGCGACGACGAAGACGGTCGTGTTCCAGGCGTAGAGATCGAGCCCGCCTATGTCGTGGATCACCGAGGGCAGGATCGTGGTCGCGATATAGACGTTGACCGCGTGCAGGGCGACCCCGCCGGCGAGCGCCAGCGAACGCACGCCATTGGCGCCGAGAAGCAGATCGCCCCAGCCGGCGCCGCGCGGCCGCGCCTCCGCCGACAGTGCCGCCATCGGCACGGGTTGCAGGTCTTGGTTGGTCGGCACCACTCGGGAATTCATGTCAGCTCCGTCTACGAAATCTCCGTCCGCGAAACCGGACGGGAGCCTGCCTCACGCAAGCTGACGGGCCTCGTAAAACCTCAAGTTGTCTTGAGGTCAAGCGGTTTCTGGGCGGGAGGCCGACGCCAGTGCTGGACGTCTGGTTCCGGCAAACGCGATGTGATGCGGCGACCGAACATTCGCCAGCCGTTAACTGTCATTAACTGTCATTCTATTTGGCACATCTTGGGCGTGACCATGCTCCGGAATGCTGTCAGATTGACATGCCAAGCCGAGGAACCGACATGACCAAAGCAACCGAGACCGGCAAACCGTTCAGGGTGGAAACCGACACCACTGCCGCTTACTGGCACCACAGCGCCTCCAACACATTGCCGCCTCCGGACATGATGGGCGCCTATATGCGCAATCGCCCTGTTCCGGCCAATCGCGTCAAGGGCCGGAAAGCCTGGATCATCGGCAGCGGCGTCGCGGGCCTTGCCGCCGCGTTCTACATGATCCGGGACGGCGGCATGGCGGGTGAGGACATCACAATACTGGACGCCATGCATATTGAGGGCGGATCACTCGACGGCGCGGGCAACGCCGAAGAGGGCTATATCATTCGCGGCGGCCGCGAGATGAACTGGAACTACGACAATCTCTGGGACATGTTCCAGGACGTGCAGGCGCTGGAGCTGCCGGAAGGCTACAGCGTCCTGGATGAATACCGCCTGGTCAATGACAATGACCCGAACTTTTCAAAGGCGCGGCTCATGCACAAGCAGGGCCAGATCCGTGATTTCTCCACGTTGGGCCTGTCGAAGTCGCAGCAGTGGGAACTGATCCGGCTGATGCTGAAGCGCAAGGAGGATCTCGACGACATCACGATCGAGCAGTATTTCAGCGCCGGCTTCCTCGAGACCAATTTCTGGTACCTCTGGCGATCGATGTTCGCTTTCGAGAACTGGCAAAGCTTGCTCGAGATGAAGCTCTACATGCACCGCTTCCTGGACTCGATCGACGGGCTTACGGATCTGTCGGCGCTCGTCTTTCCGAAGTACAATCAGTATGACAGCTTCGTTCGCCCGCTTGTGAAGCACCTGCGGGAGCGCGGTGTCAAAGTACAGTTCGACACGCGCGCCTACGATCTCGACATGGCCGTCGAGGGCGACGCCCGCACCGTGACGGCGATCCGGGCCAAGATCGGCGGCAAAGACACGACCATCGCGGTTGGTCCGAAGGACGTCGTCTATGCCCTGACCGGATCGATGACCGAAGGCACCGCCTATGGCGACATGGACAATGCTCCGGTGCTTGAGCGCGGCAAGCACGATCCGGGCGACGACAGCGACTGGGCGCTCTGGAAGAACCTGGCGAAGAAATCGCCTGTGTTCGGCAAACCAGAGAAATTCTACGGCGATGTCGACGGCTCGATGTGGGAATCGGTAACGCTGACCTGCAGGCCCTCCCCCTTCGTCGACAAGCTGAAGGAACTCTCCGTCAACGATCCATATTCAGGCAAGACGGTGACCGGCGGCATCATCACGTTCACGGATTCCAACTGGGTGATGAGCTTCACCTGCAACCGCCAGCCGCACTTCCCGACCCAGCCCGACAATGTCCTCGTGATCTGGGTCTATGCCTTGCTGATGGACAAGGAAGGCAACTTCGTCAAGAAGCCCATGCCGGCCTGCAGCGGGCGCGAGATCCTGGCCGAGCTCTGCTATCATCTGGGTATCGAGGACAGGCTGGATGAGGTGGTGGCGAATACAAAGGCAAGGCTCGCGCTGATGCCCTACATCACCGCGATGTTCATGCCGCGCGCCGCCGGTGACCGGCCGCACGTCGTGCCTGCAGGCTGCACCAATCTCGGTCTGATGGGCCAGTTCGTCGAAACGTCGAACGACATCATCTTCACGATGGACAGTTCGATCCGCACCGCCCGGGTCGCCGTCTACACGCTTCTTGGCCTGGCCAAGCAGGTGCCGGACATCAGCCCTACGCAATATGATATCCGCAACCTCCTGAAAGCCGCCCGCGCGCTCAACAATGATGAGCCGTTTCCGGGCGAGCGGCTGCTGCACCGGCTGCTCGACAAAACCTACTTTGCCCACATCCTGCCGCCGCTGCCTGATCCTGCAGCCGCGAGGGGCAAGGCGGCCGAAGACGAGCTCGCGGGCCTCTTGGGCAAGGGCAATCAGGCGATCGCCATGTTCGTCGGCTGGCTGGAAAAGGTCCGCGGAAGCCTGACCGAGCGCAGGGATTAACAACACCGGACGTCCGGTGTTCTCAGCCCTCGCCACCGGACCGGTGCGCGGCGATTGCCTTCAGGAACACCTGGCCGAATTCCTTGAGCTTGGCCGCGCCGACGCCGTTGACCTCGGCGAAGGCGTCGAGGTCGCGCGGGCGTCGCTCGGCCATGTCGATCAGCGTGCGGTCGGAGAACACGACATAGGCCGGCACTTGCCGCTCTTTGGCCAAACGCAGCCGCAGTGCCTTGAGCGCGGCCAGCAGCGGGGCATCG
>NZ_JAFKIC010000211.1 GCF_017306585.1 Mesorhizobium sp.
TCAGCGGTTGCAGCAGGCGGGAAAACACAAAATGCTTATCCGCGTCGCTCTCGCTCGAAAACTGCTCGTAATCCTCAATGCAAAAGCACGCGATGCTAGAGCCGAGTTCGCGAATGCAACTTGACACCCCAGATAGTCGCTCTCCCCCGATCGACGGGGGAGAGGAAAAGCGCCAGGCTTCTTGCCGTCGACACTCGTCCAGCAATGCTCCCTTCCTTTCCCTCCGGAGGGGGAAGGTGGCGCTGCGAAGCAGCGACGGATTGGGGGAACCACCTGGCAATCAAAACCGCGGGCCAACCAGTCACGCCAATCCGGTCACAGAACATCCATGCGTGGCGTAACGGGAGCCAGGAACCGAAATTGGCTATCTCGGACTCTCTCTTCCAGGCGACGGAACTCCAAACCGCGGCACGCCCGTCTTCGGCGCCGGCTGCTGGCCGCCTCCGTCGACATGCGCCCAATCGGGCCGCTCGAACAGGAACATGCCGAAGCCGACGCGCTTGATGATGAGGTAGAGCACGACGGGGCTGATGAGCGAGACCAGAAGCACGGCGAGGCTGAGCCAGCCTGTATCGGTCAGAAGGCCGCTCGCCAGCGCTGCGCCACGGAAGAGCGACATCGGAATGGTGAAGGCGACATAGACGACGAGCGAATGTTCGCCCAGCCACCGCAGCCATTCCCAGGCGGCGAAGCGCGACAGGAAACCGCCGAGCACGCACAGCGCCACCGCGCCCGCGACCGCCAGGACGAGATGCAGCGGCGGCCATGCCGCCAGCCCCATCTGCATGTCGACCGGGTGCATGGCATAGCCCGGCGAATAGACCAGCAGGCCGTTGACCACGGCCCACACGACCAGGCCGGCGACGGCGAGCGCCGGGCGCCCTTGCGTCCATTCGACGAACCGGAAGATCATCGGCGCCAGGACGAAGCCGAGATAGAAGAACACGAAATAGGCGGCGAACTGTTCGACCGCATAGCTGTCGGGCTTCGGCGCCCACATCTGCAGGCCGGCGGCGACGGGGATGACGATCCAGGCGGGCACGGCGAACTGCCGCAATAGCCTGGCGGCAAGGCCGAACACCGCCAGCATGTAGATGAACCAAAGGACGCCATAGGGCTGGACGACGGCCATGGCGAGATCATGCAGCATGCCGGCGGGATCGTGGCTGAAGATGCCGATCTTGAGCCCTATCGAGATGATCGCCCACAGCACGTAGAAATAGAGATAGTGGACCACGCGCCGGTCGACATAGCGCCGCCAGGGCCGGTCGATCACCTGCGACAGGAAAAGCCCCGATATCAGGAAGAATTCCGGCATGCGGAACGGCGTGGCGAAGCCGATGACATAGTGGAGGAAGCCGACGCCGCCCGTATACTCGCCGGTGTTGTAGGCCGAGTACATCATCACCACGAGGATGATCGAAAGGCCCTTGGCCGTGTCCACCCAGGGCATGCGCATGGGGCTGTTCATGGCGGCGAATCCATCTCCGGGCCGGCCCGGATGGCCAGCCATCATCCGGCCATGTCTAGCACCGGCAAGCTTCCCAGATCGTAAACGCGGCTGTCTTGCAACGTCAGCGCCGCCCCTCACCTGCCTGCCGGCATCCTCTCCCGGGACGCATCGCGGCCAAGCCTTCTCTCCCCGTCCCTATACGGGCTGGGGGATTCACACATCTTCTATGATTATTGGCACGTGGTTCCCCCAATCCGTCGCTGCTTCGCAGCGCCACCTTTCCCCCCTCCGGAGGGAAAGGAAGGAAGCATTGCCGGCGAGCGTTGACGGCAAGAAGCTTGGCGCCTTTCCTCTCCCCCGTCGATCGGGGGAGAGGTGTCGAGCGAAGCTCGACGGAGTGGGGGTCGACCGGCTCAGGGAGGGGCGGCGCCGACGGCGGTCTATGCGGAATCAGCGCTTGGCCTTCGACCTGTTCAGCGCCACCGCCGCGCGCACCAGCGCCTTGAACGCTGCCTCGTCGACCTCCTCGCCCTTCTGGAAGTCGATGGCGCGTCGCGTATTGCCTTCGAGGCTGGAGTTGAAAAGGCCGGCCGGGTCCGGCAGTGCCGCGCCCTTGGCGAAGGTCAGCTTGACCACGGCCTTGTAGGTCTCGCCGGTGCAGATCATGCCGGCATCTTCCCACACCGGAACGCCGCGCCATTTCCATGCCTCGGTCGCATCGGGAGCGGCCTGCCTGATCAGCGCGCGCAGCTTGCCCAGCATCTCGCCGCGCCAGTCGCCCAGTTCGGCGATCCTGCCGTCGATCAATTCGGCGGCAGACTTGCTGTCCTGCGATCCGGTCATGCGGTTTCTCCTTCGTGTACCTTGAATGGACTTCTCACATGCGCTCGCCGGGCAAGCGGCTCGCCTGCTTCACCCAGGCGCTGAACTGCGCCTCGTCGAACGCGTCGTCCTCGCTTATGTCGAGATAACGCGTGTCTCCGCTCTTGGAAGTGCCCGGCGGCACCGGTTCGAGCGACTGGCCGCGGAAGAAGGCGACCTTGATGTATCTGGTGAAGCAATGAATGCCGAGGAACCAGCCCTCGCCTTCGATGCCATAGAGCGGCGAGTTCCACTTCACCGCCTTGTGCACACCCGGCACCGCGCGCTCGATGAGGCCGTCGAGGCGCTCGCCGACCGCGCGCTTCCAGCCCGGCATGGCCGCGATATAGGCCTGCACCGGCGCATCGCCTTGGCCCTTGGCGATCTGCGGATTGCCGCCGGAAAGCAGCTTCGGCTCGCTCCCGGCGGCGGGTTTGGTCGTCCTGGCCATTCGTCTTTCCTGTCCGCTACACGTTCGCCCGCCGCACACTACGCGTCCTTGCGGTGTAGGGCAGCACGAACATGTAGAGGCCGCTGAACAGCATGAGGAACAGCGGCGGCAGCGGCGAATAGACCACCCAGGCCGGCGGCTGTCCGAAAGCCATGGTGACGAAATTGGCGACCACCGTCGCCGTGAAGACGATCGACAGCCAGCGATGCGCCAGCCTGATCCATTTGCTCCAGTCCAAATCTGCCTCCTCTTTGAAAATGGACAAAAAACCTAACAGCGCGCCAGTTGCGTGATCTGGACGAGATTGCCGCAGCCGTCATTGACCTGCGCGATGGTCGAGCCGGTCACCTCGGTCGGCGCCATGGCGAAGGCGCCGCCTTTCGCCTTGATGCGTTCATGGTCGGCCTTGATGTCGTCGCTGAACAGCATCAGCGCCGGCTGGCCCTGCTTGAACAGCGCCTGCTGGTAGGCCTTGGCGGCAGGGTTGTCGTTGAGCGCCAGTTGCAGCTCGGTGCCTTCGGGCTCGTCAGGTGAAACCACCGTCAGCCAGCGGAACGGGCCGTTGCTGAAATCGGCCTTCTTGGTGAAGCCGAGCACGCCGGTGTAGAAGGCGAGCGCCTTTTCCTGGTCGTCGACATGGATGGTGGTCAGCTTGATCTTCATGGGCGTTGTCTCCATAGGTTGCGCACGCGGCACGCCGCCGCGTTAACGACAGGGATGGTTCTGGTTCGGGCGGCGGACTTCAGTCCGTCCGCGCTCTCAATCGGTTCGCGCCGCGGACCTAATCGGTCCGCGACAGAAGCTCTTCCAGCTTCTCGAAAAACTGCGGCCAACCCATCTTGGCGCCGCCATAGGCCCGTCTCTGGTCGGGCCGGAAGCCGGACTGCTCCATGCGCAGATGCGTGCCTGTCGGGGTCGGCGTGAGCGTGAAGGTCACCACGCTGCGCAGGTCGAAGGCCGGATCCGGGTGCGCGAGGTTCCAGGTGTAGGACAGCGTCCTGTGCGGCTCGACCGCCAGAACCTCGCAGTCCAGAACGCCGCCCCAGTCGGCGCTGATGTTGAAGCGGTGGCCGACATCAGGCTTGAAATCGTTCTTCATCAGCCACTCCTCGATCAGATGCGGTTGCGTCAGTGCGCGCCAGAGTTTTTCGGGCGGATGCGAAATCTGCCGCTCGACGACGACAGTGCGGGTCTCACCATCGTTCACTGGTCCATCCTTTTGAGCAGGTCCTCGAGGTCGTCGAACCGGCTTTCCCAGAAACCGGCCATGTCACGCGTCCAGTCCATCAGCGGCGCCAGCGCGTTGAGCTGCGCGCTGTAATGGGTCTGGCGTCCCTCATGGCGGTCGCGCACCAGCCCAGCCTGCTTGAGCACGCCCAGATGTTTCGACACCGCCGGCTGGGAGACGCCGGACTGGCTGGTCAGCGCGCCCACCGTCTGCTCTCCCTGGCGGCACAGCCGCTCGAAGATCGCGCGTCTGGTCGGGTCGGCGAGTGTCCTGAAGAGCATGTCGTGGGCGTCTGGCATTTCCAATAGATAACCCGTTGGCTATTGGTTGACGTATAGCCACAGAGATATATGTTCGTCAAGCGCAAGATTGTGGAGCGAAAAATTGGAGCCTCGGGAATGATCCTCGTCACCGGAGCCACGGGCCATATCGGCGGCGCGGTGGTGCGCGGCCTCTTGGCGCTCAGCCATGAGGTTGCAGCACTCGTCCGGAACCCCGAGGCGGCGCGCAGGCGCCTGCCCCGGCAGACCGCGCTGCGCGTCGGCGATTACGAGGATGCGCCGGCGCTGAAACAGGCATTTACCGGCATCGACGAACTGGTCCTGATTTCCAGCGACGGCGACGCCGGCGCAATCCAGCGCCATCACGCCAACGCCATCGAGGCCGCGAGGGCGGCGGATGTCCGCCACATCACCTTCACCAGCATCATCGATGTCGGCGAAACCTCGCCCTTCTACTACGCGCCCGCCTACCGCGACGCCGAGCACAGACTGGCCAATTGCGGCGTGCCCTCGACCATCCTGCGCTGCGGCCTCTACAGCGACTTCATCCTCGACACCTGGCTCACGCCCGCCCTGGCATCGGGAGAACTGGCGCTGCCGGCGGGACATGGAATGATGGCGCCAGTCTCGCGTGACGACGTGGCGGCGGCAATCACTGCGGTTGCGGCGATGCCGGACAAATCGCGCGCGCTTTACTCGATCACCGGAGGCCAAGTGATGGACTTCGACGAGATCGCTACCTGCTATGCCGAGACGACGGGGCAACCGCTGCGCTACCGGCCCTGCTCCGCCAGCGAATATCTCGCCTCGGCGACGGCGCGGCTCGACGAGCCCTGGCCGGAGGCGTTTGCAACTCTATGCGCCTCGATCGCCGAAGGGCGCTATGCCTCGGCTTCCAGCGATTTCAGCGCGCTGACAGACCGACCGGCGGAGAGCTTCAAGGCTTTTCTCGCCCGGGTGTTTTCCTGAATCGGCATCCAGCCCTCCGAGTTCGCAGGGCGCGAATTTGGCAGGCATCGCGGGCGGCAGTCAGTGTGTTTCGACGGGCTTGATCCTGATGCCTTGTCCCGAAGAGCTATCCGGCGGCGTCACGACCACATCGACAGGATATTTCAACGAAGCGGTTTTGCTCAGGGCTCCGGACAATGTTGCGTTGATCTCGTCTCTCGGCGCATCCGACCGGATATCGAGATACCATGAGCGGCTGTTGCTCTCGGGCCAATGAGCAAGGGCCAGCCATGCCTCCTCGACCTTTGGGTCGTTCTCGAAAGACGTTCGCAGGTGCGCGATCAGGTCCTCCGGCCTTTCCGAAGGCACACCCAGCAGCACCTGTGTCTCTTTCTCGATCGTGCGCCGGACCGGCTTCCCGAGCAGAGCCACAATGTCGCTCGCCATCCATTCAACCCCATAGTCCGAACCCGGGTTGAGAACGGCTCCGTCATTGGCGACAAGCTCAAGCAACGCTTTCCCATTCACCCTGATGAAACCGGCCCCCGGTCCAAAGGCCCGAACTATTCTGCCCTCGGAGGTGAAGATCGCTGGCGCCCGTCTGCCACTGCCGCCTGTCGCGCTGAGGATCGCCAGCTTCTCGCCGGGCTGAAAAATGTGTGGCTGGGTGTGGCTAGGCGTCGTGGGCGTCGCCGCAAAGAGCTCATTCTCCAGCAATGCCTGTGCGAATTGCCTGCGCCATGACGGGTCTTTCGCGGCCCGCATAAGCAGGGACTCCAGCTCATTTACCGGCTGGAAATCCACCGTGGCATCGGTGGTGCCGACATCAATGGCGCTTTGCCGAACGCGGTCGGACGGCTGCCTTTTGAAAACTGAAGTGAGCCGCGCCAGAAGCTTGTTCATGCCGCATGATTGGCCGAAAAGAAGCGCCGGGCAAGCGGGATTCCATGCATCCGCCACGCCGGAGCGAGACCAATGCTAGCCGCCCGGTCCGCCCTGGATCTCCCGCGCCACCAGCCCTGCAATTCCCACAGATTGCGGTCGCGTATGCCCGGGACTTCGAGATGGCGGATCGTCTCGCGCCCGAGCCTCGGTGGCAGCCAGCATGGTACATTAACAGCGGACAGATGTTCACGTCGCGACGCGGCGCCTCAAGATTGGTCGCTACCGCTTCGACGGGCTCAATCAACCATAGAAAACCGTAGAACGACTTCAGACAGCGCCCTAATCCTCCAAAACCGACTGCATTTCTCCATCATCAAAATCTGGCGAAAGATAACCGCTCTCGAAAATGTGTTCTACGGAGCTTGTAACCAGAAAATATTTGCTACAATATACAATTGGGGAGTGGGTCGAAATGAAAATAAAGAGCCTTCAGCGCCTTGCTTTTTTCTTTACAGTTGTTTCTATCTCAGGCTGCGGCCTACATACACCAGAGGTAGTAATATCTGACGGAGATCCAAATTCTGCTTCCATACTTGTAAATAAAATTGTTAATCACGTACGCTGTGAACTCAAATATGCTGTTCGCTATACCGTATGGTACGACACACAGAACGCACTGATACAGCCTGACCACAAGCGCCGGGTGCCTTGGATCGACAAGTGGGGAGCCAAGCTGGCTCTCAAGCTTACCCTGAAGGAGAAAAGTTCGGTTAGCCCGGGCCTGTCATTGATCAACCCTCTTTCCATGAGCCAAAGTTACACGACAGGCCTAGGCGGATCAGCTTCCAGCCAAGCTACCAGAACCGTAAATCTTGATTTCTTTTATGATTTCTCCAGCGAATTTCTGGGAAAAGATTTTGATAGCCGAGTGGCTCCGAAGAAATGTACTCCCCCAGGCAATTCCTTGATCGATGGGGATTTGAAGATCGCCGAGTTCGTCGACATGGCGACTTTCCCCTATTATTTACCTGGAAATGTCAGCGCAAAGGCGCCTGACGCTACATCGCAAGAAATCGAGTTTGTTATTGCGGCCGATGCCAATGTAACACCCACGTGGAAATTGATACGGGTCTCTACAAGCGGCGGCAGTACCGGCATGTTCGACGTTAATAGAACCACCACGAATGACGTTATTGTGAGTATAGGACCTGCGTTCGGCGGTGTTCCATCCGACGACTTAAAAGAAGAGCATTTTCTGGCTAAGCAGCAATCCAATTTCTTCTCGGCGGGGCGCCCTTGAAACTGTGTGAGGAGCAATTAAATGGCAGCGCAAAGAACAATTCCAAGAACTGCGAGAGAGGCAAGAAAACGCCGATATAAGGTCATACCGAATTTGACACTCGAAACGCTCTCAAAAGCGGATATCGCTAAAGGCTTGATGATTTCAACGGTCGGTGCCGAGCCTGACGCTTTGACATGGTGTGGCCCATGTGAACCAAATGGTTATCGCCGGTGCTGTTACCAGGACGGTCAAGGTTCTTGGGTTTGTCATAGCGTTAGATGCTAACGCTCGTGGAATGTGGCCTTCGACAGCACACGAACTTCGCTCCAGCTTGAGTAATTTGGAGACATCCGGCTAACTCGCCGGTTATTTTCTTCGCTACGGGATTTCCTGCATTGCCGCTTCAGCCTGATCCAAAACGGCAATCTCCCGCGCCACCAGCCCCTGCAATTCCCACAGATTGCGGTCGCGTATGCCCAGGGCTTCGAGATGGCGGATGGTCTCGAACAGATATTGCGCGCCCGAGCCCCAGTGGCCGACCGCGTGGGCGAGCGTCGCCGCGATCTCGGCCTTGCCAAACCTGACATAGCGCGGGCTGGCCGGATTGACGACGAAGCCCAGCGCCCGGGACGGACCGTCGGCGGTCCGCACATGCAGCCAGCGCGGCACGTTGACGGCGGGCAGGATGGTCATTTCGCGGCGCAGCAGCTTATCGAGATTGTCGGCCAGCGGCTCGGCGATCTCGAACACCATGCCCTGGCACTGGCCGCCGCGATCGAGCGCCATCATCAGGCCGGGCTCATCGACCGTGCCGCGATACCGCTTGACGGTGAAGCAGAAGGAGCGGTGCCAGCCGGTCGCAACCGCCCTCTCGCCGCCCCTCACCTCGCCGACCGGATTCCAAAGCAGCGAGCCATAGGCGAACAGCATTGCAGGGCCGGGCGGCGCCGAGGCCAGCACCTCGGCGCGGACGCGTTCATAGTCGGCGTCGGTCATGTGGATCATGCCCGGCGTCGGTCCGGCATCCTCGACCACCCGCAGCGTGCGGGCGACCAGTTCCTCGGTCAGCGCCATCGGCGCCTTGCGTGGAGGGACGGCCCTTGCGGGAATGTCATCGTTCATCGGCGCTCTCGGACTTTGCGCCATGTTGCCGAAGGTGCGCCAATTCTCAAGGGGCTCGGCCGATGGAACCAGTCGGCCAGGGATATGCTCATCCCCTGCGATGAAAAACATCTCCCGAAATCGAGAAGCTCGCCTCATCGATCCAGACGATGTTGAAATAGACCGGCGCCGGCTGATAGGCATTGACGTTCATGATGGTCAGGATGCCGCCATCCGAGGACGGGTCCCAGCTGCATTGCCCGATCGCGCCAACCATGCCGTTGGCCTCGATCTGGCAGGTCTGCCCGATGATCATGGTCTCGCCCGCCTCGCTGTCCCATATGCCGACCGGCGCCGGAGCGGACTGGGCGAAGGCGGAAGGGATCGACATTACGATCGCCACGGCAGCCCGGAGAATGACGGCGCCGGCGCGCGGGCCTGTCGGAACCAGGATCATCGTCCCTCCACATCGATCATTGCGCCAGGCCGGCGGCTTTCAAAGGGTTCGCCGGCTCCCCGCCCGGGAGCCGGCGACATGCGCCTGGCTGGTGGTATCGAGGCCGGGCGAGCCGTCCATGAAGCAGCCGGCCCCACCTCCAGGCGCATATGCTGTCTGTCGGGCAGGCTACTTCTTGTGCTTGAACAGGCGCGCCTTGCAGGACGCCGACAACTGGTCCTTGTGGTCCATCAGGCATTTGGGCGCGGCGCCCGTGGTGAGGACGCCGCCGCCGCAGAAGCGGTTGGCATCCGTCGCGCAAGGACCTTTCGTGGTGGTGTAGCGCGCGAACGCTTCGTTCGAACTGACCAGCACGACCGAGGCTATCAGCACCGCGTGGAAGATTTTCATTGCATGGTTCCCGGTTGAAACACTGGATCCCCCAGTGCGGGGTTCGCTGCCGAAAACCTGGACGCGTCGCGTCCACTCCGGAACAGCTTTCTGCTCCAGGCCTTTGTTTCGGCATCGAATTCATGTGAAGGCGGCTAGACAGCCGCGCCTCTGATCATATGGCGTCGATCACCCGTCATCCGCCTCGCGGCGGACAAAAACAGTCATGCTCTCGCCCATGGACGACCGCCCCGCTTCCCACCAACGCACCAGCCGGTGCGATCCCTGTCGTGATGGGGAAATGACTAGGACAGTTCGCTGACCGGCGCATCCTAGCTGAAAAGCGGATGGCCGTACCTGGCGCGCCGGAAAGGCCTGATATCGCCGGGTTGCGCTAGACGGACCCGGCCAGCGTCAGCAAGGCGACAGCTTCGCTGCGGCTGCGCGTGCCGGCCTTCTTCTTCACGTTCTCGACATGGTAGTGCACCGTGGCGGGCGCTATCCCGAGGATGATGCCGATTTCCGCATCGGTCTTGCCCGCCGCGACCCAGCGCATGCAATCGGCTTCCCTCAGCGTCAGCAGAACGGGAGAGCGGTTGCTGAGGCCGAACCCGACGGATTCATAGGCCTTGTCATGGACCGCCACCGCCATGGCGCGCACCAGTGCCCGTTCCGCCGCCGTCATCGTCACCGGCTTCAGCGACGCCAGCGACACCAGCCCCTGATAGCTGGACGGGCCATGGATCGGTATGCCCATCACCTCGGCCCAGCCATAGGCCTTGGCGGCGGCAGTCACCACCGCGCCCTCCAGGTTGAAGGTTCGCGCGTCCACCATCTCGGTCCACAGGAACGGCGTCATGCGCCGCCGCGCCTCGAGGATCATCGGGTCGATCTCCATGAAGCCGTTCGCCATGTAGGACTCGAACCAGTCCTTCGGCCAATTGTTGAAATAGAAGCGGTGGGAGCGCGTTCCGCCCGCACCCGCCCACGCGCCGCCCGCCGAGGCGGTGAAGCCGAAAACGCCGATCGCTTCGACGAACCGTTCTATGACCTTGCCGACATCGCCTTCGGCCGCGCAAAATTCGAGAAAGTCCTGCCCGGCCGCCGTCCGCATGCACTGCTCCAAAACCCACGCCGCAATCTCAGCGATCGGGCGTCGCGGCACAAGATGGTTTCAGGCAAATCGGAGCTGGCATCGGGTTGGCCGGTCAGCGCCCGACAGGCCTTGCCTGCGTCATTGCTTCGACAGGTGGAAGATGAACATCGAGAACAGCTCGGACTGGCTCGATATCCTGAGCTTCTGGTGAATGTTCTTGCGGTGGATTTTCACCGTCCCTTCGGCGATGCTGAGCACGTCGGCGATGGCGGCGCTCGAATGCCCGCGCAGGATCAGCGAGGTGATTTCGATCTCGCGCGGCGTCAGCACGCCATCCGTCATCCTGTTCAGCGTCGCGTTCATCGGATCGACCGGCTCGGCATCGGTCTCGCTGCCGCCGAGCCGCGCATGGCTCCAGTGCCGTTCCACCAGCAGGCGGATCACCGGCTCGGCATCGTGAATGATCTTGAGATCGCGCCTTCCGAAGGCGGGCGATTCCATCGGCCGCGTGAAGCTGATGACGATTGCCGCACTGCCCTCCGGGCGGCAGACGATGCCGACCTCGTCGCGGATCTTCGTCAGCCCGTAATGCCGGCGGAAATATTCCGAGGAGTAGAACTGGTCCGGCGCCATCCGCCGCAACTGCCGTACGCCGACCGCCTTGGGATCGGTCGCCGCCCGATAGAAGGGATCGAGCAGATAGGGGCCGTTGGCATAGGCGGTGATGACGATCGCGGCGCGGGCCGGGTCGATATTGTGGTAGAGGCAGATCGGCTTCTCGGCGCCCGAATAGGCGAAGATCATCACGATATCGAGGTCGATGACCGCCTTCAGCGCCTCCTCGATGCGCTGCGGAAAATCAGGCGTTCCGACCTCCTGCATCGCCGCCGCGATCTTCCGGTTCCATGGCGCGAAGCCTGTCGTCACCACGATCTTCCTGCCCTCCCGCAAGGCCTCTTAGGCACGCTGATTTTCCTCTGCGTCTATCCCTATCGGGATATTTCGTTGCCTCAAGGCCGCGCCTAGCCTCAAGGGCGAAAATACTAGGGCGGGCATGGATGTCGACAGTCAATGAAGCCGGCGCGGCATTCGCGGCGGGCCTGAAGGAACTTGGCGCGGGCGCGGTCCACATTGGCATGATGGACCCCGCGGGCGAGTTCCGCGACAAACTCGTGTCGGCCGACAAGGCGGTCAAGCTCGCCGCCAAGGGCTATCCGTTCTGCGAGGTCCTCTATTTCTGGGACATCGCCGAAAAGACCTTCATCGACGGCGCCTTCATCGACCGGCCGGCATTCCTCGACGCGGCGAGCCTGCGCAGATATCCGTTCGCCGACAATGCGGCACTCTGCATCGCCGATTTCTCCGGCGATTTCGGCAGGCGCTCGCCGCGCAATCTCTGCGCCCGGCTGATCGGCGAGGCCGCCGACCTCGGCTTCGACGTGTTCTCGGCCTTCGAATACGAGTTCTTCCTGTTCGACGAGACGCCCGAGAGCCTGCGCGCCAAGGACTATCGCGACCTCACTTATTTCGCGCAGGGCAACCGCACCTATTCGCTGCAGACATCGGCCATCCATGGCGATCTGCTGCAGGGCCTGCACGACACGATGACGACGATGGGCATCGGTCTCGACGCCATCCACACCGAACTCGGACCGGGCTGTTTCGAGGCGCCGCTGACCTACGCCAAGGGCCTGAAGTCGCCCGACGACGCGGCGCTGTTCAAGAATTTCGCCAAGGCCTATTTCTCGCGCCACGGCCTGACCGCCGGCTTCATGTCGAAACTGTCGCCGGCGCTGCCCGGCCAGTCCGGCCATCTGCATGTCTCCATGCGCGACCGCCAGGGCAAACCGGTCTTCGCCGACACCGCCGCGCCGGACGGCATCTCCAGGCTCGGCCGCCATTTCATCGGCGGCCTGGTGACGCTGATGCCGGAACTGCTCGCGCTCTGCGCCAGCACCGTCAATGCCTACAAGCGCCTGGTGCCCGGCGCCTGGGCGCCGATCTCGGCCAATTGGGGCGTGCAGAACCGCACGGCCGCGGTGCGCGTCATCAATGACGAGCCCGAGGCGACCCGCGTCGAATTCCGCGTGCCCTCGGCCGACGCCAACCCCTATCTCGCTCTGGCGCTCTGCATCGGCGCCGGCCTGCACGGCATCCGCAACGAGATCGAACCGCCGGCCGGCAGCGGCGAGAACTTCTATGCCGCGACGCCCTCCCCGCAAGCCGTCTTCCCGTCCGACCTTGGCCAGGCGGCGGAGCGGCTCAATACGAGCGCCACGGCCCGCGAAATCTTCGGCGACGACTTCATCGACAGCTTCGTCACCGGGCGGCGCTTCGAATTCGGCGAGTACCAGAAACAGGTAAGCGAATGGGAGATCAGGCGATACCTCGGCATCGTCTGACCGGAATTTCTTGGACTGATAAAGAGAAAGGGAACAGGCAAATGAAAAGAGAACCAGCAGACATCGCGACACGGACGGGCGTCGATCGCCGCGCCGTGCTGAAGGGCATGGGCGGCCTCGGGCTGGCCGCCGCCGGCGCCGGCATTTTCGGCATGCCGAGAAGCGCTTCGGCCGCCGAAAGCCTCAACTACATGTGCTGGGAGGGCTACAACGCCCCCACCATCCTGGACCCGTTCCAGAAGCAGAAGGACGTCGCCATCTCCGTCGACCTGATCACCGATTCGGCCGGCGGTTTCGCCAAGCTCGCCGCTGGCGCGGCCAAGGATTTCGATCTCGTCTCGTCCGACAGCCCCTGGATCGCCCGCATGGGACCGGCCGGCATCTGCCGCTACATCGACGACAAGGATTTCGCCGAGCAGTACGCCGAATTCTATCCGCAGTTCCGCGCCCCCTTCGCGCCGCTGCAGTTCGAGGGCAAGGCGACCGGCCTGCCGACCCGCTGGGGCTGGGTCGGCCCGACGGTCAACACCAAGTTCGACAAGCTCGAAACCTGGTCGAGCTATGCGCCCGTCTTCGACGCCGCCTACAAGGACAAGATCTGCCTGCTCGACTGGGGTGACTGGCCGATCATGCCTCTGGCGCTCTATGCCGGCGTCAATCCCTATGTTCCGCTCGACCAGGCGGCGCTCGACGAAGTGCGCAAGGTGCTGCGCGCCGCGTTCAAGAACACCCGCGCCATCGTCGCCGACCTGGCGATCGCCCAGAAGGGCCTGATCGACGGATCGTTCCGCGCGCTGATCGGCGGCGGCACCTACGCCACCTCCTCGCTGCGCATGAAGGGCCACGACTACATCCAGTCGATCGTCCCCGAGCCGAAGAACGGCCTGAAGCAGGGCATCATCTGGATGGAGGCGACCGGCCTGATCGAGAACGGCCGCGATTCCAAGGTCGCCGCCGACTTCCTGAAATACATCGTCTCGCCCGAGGTCGCGAAGCAGCTGTCGATCACCGAGGCGACCTGCAATCTCGTGCCGAACGCCAAGGCCGAAGCGCTGTTCTCGGACGCCGAGAAGAAGGCGCTGCAGATGGACTATATGTGGACGGCCTGGGACAACAGCCATTTCCACACCGTCGCGCCCAACATCGACGACATGCTGGCCATCTGGCAGGAAGAACTGGCGGCTCGCTGACGCCCCGCCATCGCCGCCCGCGCGCTCCGGCGCGCGGGCGCAATCCCCATCCATTCAGGGCGGCCCCGAGTTTGACAACCGCAATCACCAACACGCCGATCATCAAGGCATCCGGCATCGTCAAGGACTATGGCTCCATGCGGGCCCTGCACGGCGTGTCGCTCGACATCGGCGCGGGCGAATTCGTGGCGCTGGTCGGTCCTTCGGGCTGCGGCAAGACCACCTTGCTGAAGATCCTCGCCGGCTTCGAGGACCAGACCTCCGGCACGCTGGAAATCCAGGGCCAGGACATGCAGGGCGTGCCGGCCGCGAAGCGGCCGACGCGCATGGTGTTCCAGAAGCTGGCGCTGTTTCCGCACAAGACCGTGTCGGACAATATCGGCTTTCCGCTCAAGCTGCAGAAAGTGGCTAAGGCCGAGATGGACCAGCGCATCTCGGCCATGCTCGACCTCATGCATCTGAAGCGCGAATATCTGACGCGCTATCCCGCGCAGCTTTCCGGCGGCGAACAGCAGCGCGTGGCGCTGGCCCGCGCGCTGATCTCGAAGCCGAGCGTGCTCTTGCTCGACGAACCGATGAGCGCGCCCGACGCCAAGCTGAAGAAATCGCTGCAGGCCGAGTTGAAGAAGCTGCACCGCGAACTCGGCACCAGCTTCGTTCTCGTCACCCACGATCTGGAAGAGGCCATGATGCTGGCTGACCGCATCTGCGTCATGCGCGCCGGCGAAGTCGTGCAGCTCGGTACGCCCTCCGACATCTACTACCGGCCGGCCAACATGTTCGTCGCCGGCTTCATCGGCGAGACCAATTTCCTGCCGGTCTCGGTGACGCGGGACGGTGGCGGCGCCAGGGTGACCTCGCCGCTCAGCGGCAACGACGCCGCCATGATTGCCGGCGGGCAGGTTTCGCCCTTCCTGGGCAATGACAAGACGGCGCTGCTTGTGCGCCCCGAAACCATCCGCTTCGTCACCGGCGCCGCCGAGCCTGGCGAATGGGTGCTGTCCGGCACCGTGGAAGAGTATTTCATCAAGGGCTCCTCGACCCAGTATCGCGTGCGCGTTCCAGGCCTCGACAAGGCCGTCGTCATGGACCTCGCCGGCTCGCTCGACCTGCCGGCGAAAGTCTCCGACAGCGTGCGCATCGGCTTCCATCCCGCCCGCAGCTTCCTGCTTTCGGAGTAAGCCGTGCGAACCGACAGCAAAAGCTGGCGTGATCCGGTCCTGGTGGCGACAGTCGCGCCGCTCGCCATCGTCATGCTCGCCTTCTTCGTCATCCCGCTGGTCATGACGGCGGTGCTGTCTTTCCAGACGACGCAGTTCTACCGCCTGACCTGGACCTGGGACCTCAAGGTCTGGACCGAGGTGTTCTCCAAGCCGCATTACTGGACGATCATGGCGCGCACCGTCGCCATGGCGCTGGTCTGCGTGGTCATCTGCCTGCTCATCGCCTTCCCCGCCGCCTATGCGCTGGCGACGCGGCTCAGGGCCTATAACGCGCAGATCCAAATCCTCATCATCTTCGCCTTCCTGACCGACGCGGTGCTGAAGACCTTCGGCTGGATCCTGGTGCTCGACAAGAGCGGCGTCGCCAACTGGCTGCTGGCGCATCTCGGCCTCGGCCCCGAAGCGCTCAACCTCCTGTTCACGCCCACCGGGACGATGATCGGCATGGTCTACGGGCTGGTCGTCTATCCCCTGTTCACCATCTATTTGTCGCTGGCGCGCATCGACCGCGACCTCGTACTGGCCGCCTACGATTCCGGCGCCTCGCGGCTGCGCGCCTTCTTCGAGGTGACGCTGCCGCTGTCGCGCCCCGGCCTCTATTGCGGCGCCGTGCTGGTCTTCGTGCTCAGCCTCGGCGCCTTCCTCGAACCCAAGGTGCTGGGCGGCGGCACCGCGCCGCTCGCCTCCGAGCTGATCCGCCAGAGCTTCGAGACGCGCGTCAACTGGCCGCTCGGCGCCGCACTTACCTTGGTGCTGATCGCCATCGGCGCGCTGTCGCTGGCGCTCGGTGCGGCCGTGCTGATGCGCGGCAACAGCGGGAGGGCAGCCCGATGATCCCGGAAAGGCTGAAGGACCGCTTCGTCGACATCCTGCTCGTCGGGACGATGGCGCTGCTCATCCTGTTCTTCTACGTGCCCATCGTCACGCTGGTCGTGTTCTCCTTCACCGACAGCCGCGTGCTGACCTTCCCGATCGAAGGCTTCTCGCTGGAATGGTATGGCGAACTCTTCCGCAAGCCCGACTTCCTGCCGGCGGTCGCCAATTCCGCCATCGTCGCGGCCATCTCCACGGTGTTCGCCACTGTGCTCGGCTCGGCCGGCGCCGTGGCCTGGATCCGCTACCGCTTCCGCCTGCAGAACGCCTTCCGCGCGATCAGCTTCCTGCCGCTGCTGTTCCCGCAGCTGCTGCTTGGCGTCGTCATGCTCTTGTGGTTCTCGGTGCTGGGCAACTGGCTGGGTTTCTCCACCGGCCTGGCGACTGTCATCATCGGCCATGTCGTCTACATCACCCCCTTCGCGCTGGTGATCGTGGCAGTCCAGGTCTACGGCTTCGACGAGACGCTGGAGGACGCCGCGCGCGACGCCGGCGCCTCCGGCTGGGAGGTGTTCCGCGAAATCACCTTCCCGCTGCTGTGGCCAGGCATCCTGTCGGCCGCCACCTTCGCCTTCCTGCTGTCCTGGGGCAATTTCTACGTGTCCTATTCGCTGGCGGGCACCGCGCGCACGCTGCCGATCTTCGTCTACAGCGGCATCGCCGTCGGCTCCTCGCCGATCTACCCGGCGCTGGCGACGCTCAACTTCATTCCGGCGCTGGTGCTGGTGTTCCTGGCCGATTTCCTGCGCCGCCGCGCGCTGAAACGGCAGAATCTGGCAACGGCCTGATCCCCCGGAACCTCACAAATTCCCGAAACTCTCATGTCCAAGGCATTGATCCCATGACCGCTTTCACTTCGGCCGTTTCCAGCAATTGGAGCTTCCCGACCTCCGTGCGCTTCGGCAATGGCCGCATCGCCGAACTGGCCGATATCGTGCGCGAGCTTCGCGCCAGGCGGCCGCTGGTCGTCACCGACGAGGGCTTGAAGACGCTTTTCCCCGTGCAGCGCACGCTGGAAGTGCTGAAGGCCGGCGGCCTGGAAGCCGGCTTCTTCCACAACGTCAAGCCGAACCCGACCGGCGGCAATGTCGATGAGGGCGTGGCCTTCCTCAAACAGGGCGGCCACGACCTCGTCGTCGCCATCGGCGGCGGCAGCGCGCTCGACGCCGCCAAGGCGATCGCGCTGATGGCGACGCAAACTATTCCGATGTGGGACATCGAGGATATCGGCGACAACTGGAAGCGTGTCGACACCTCCAGCCTCATTCCCGTCATCGCCATTCCCACGACCGCCGGCACCGGCTCCGAACTCGGCCGCTCCTCCGTCATCACCAACGAGGCCGAGAAGCGCAAGGTCATCGTCTTCCACCCGCGCATGCTGCCCGACGTCGTGTTGATGGACGCGGAGCTGACCATCGGCCTGCCCGCCCACATCACCGCCGCCACCGGCATGGACGCGCTGTCGCACGCGCTCGAGGCCTATTGCGCGCCGAGCTTCCATCCGATGGCCGAGGGCATCGCGCTCGACGCGCTGCGGCTGATCAAGACCTGGCTCCCGCTCGCCGTCGAGGACGGCAGCAACCTAGAAGCCCGTGCGCAGATGCTGATCGCGTCCGGCATGGGCTGCGTGGCCCTGCAGAAAGGCCTCGGCGCGATCCATGCGCTGGCGCATCCACTCGGCGCCCTGCACGACACCCATCACGGCCTGCTCAACGCCGTGCTGATGCCCTATGTCGTGAAGTTCAACGCGCCCGTGCTGGAGGAGAAACTCAGCCTGCTGGCCCGTTTCCTCGACCTTCCCAAGCATGACTCGGCCGCGGTGGTGAACTGGATCGTAGACCTGCGCCAGCGCCTGAACATCCCCGCCACCTTGCCCGGCATCGGCCTGACCGCCATCGACGAGGACCGCGTCGCCGCCATGGGCGAAGCCGACCCCTGCGCCGGCGGCAACCCGATCAAGCTCGACCGCGACAATTTGCGGACCATTCTGCGGGCGGCGATCGTGGGATAGGATCGTATCGGGATTCCAGCTTGAGAGTCATCTTGTCCACGGCGGGCCGGCCAAGCCCTTCGACGATCGCGTGAACGACAGCTGGCGCGCCGTCCGCGAATCTCGCGACATTCCAGACCGTGTCACGGCATGCCCATGATCTCGAACCCGGCCCAGGCGGCTGGATGCGCGTAGGTGCCTTCCTTGATCATTTCACGCTGCGCCCCCGCCATGGCTTCCAACGCATCGTCGTCATAGTGGTCATAGAAGCGCGCTGCGAGGTCCTGCGTGGCCGCATCATTCACTTGCCAAAGCGTCGCGGCTACCGTTGGCACGCCAGCATGGGCGAAGGCTCGCGATAGCGTCTGGAACTCGACACCCTGGCCACCCAGGCCGGTCTCGCAAGCCGACAGGAAGACAATATCGGTGTCGGAGAAGTTCATGAGCTGGATATCGATCAGCTTGAGCTTGCGGTTGTCGGAGAGCAGCAGATAGCTGTCCTCCGGATGCACCGGATCGAGTAGCGCATGGGTGGCCAGATGCACAGCGCGGGAGCGCGGGCCGAGTTCGGCGAACGTGCCGTAGTCGGCCTTCTCCCCCAGCCTCAGTTCCGTCTGCAACTTCACCCGGTCGCGAATCTCTTCCGCCTCCTTGCGCGCGCCTGGCAACGAGCCGTCCGGGTCGCCCAGGATCAGCATCTGATCCGACGCTGAGGCGATGTGTGTCAGGTAGATATGGACGAGATAGAGCGACGGCATCAGCCCGATGGCGTGATCCTCGACGAGGAAGCGGTTCTTGTCGCCGCGCTGGCTGACGAGGCTTGCGAAAGGCACCTCCGCCAGCGGACCGGACGGCACGAAGTAGACATGCTTATAGCCCCCGAGCAGGTCTTCCACCGGCAGCACCAGTTCCTTGTAGAGCTGATTCAGCCCGTCATAGAGCTGCCGGTCCTGGTCCTTCGCCGTGGTCGCCCCGTCGAACAGGCCAGGCTCGGGCTTGACCAGCGAGACCCCACCCCTGCCCTGGCGCAATGCGGCGGCGACGGCCTGCAACCGGCCGCGCGAAAGTCGTGCTTCCGCGAACAGGCCGCCGGCGTCGATATCGACTTCGCGGACATCGCGCTCGTCACGACCAACGACTTGGATGAACAGCTTCTTCGCTGTGGGTATGTACTGCACCATGACGCTGTCGGCCGGCATCTCCTTCTGCAGCGCGGCCAGGTCCAGCGGCTTCATCTGCAGCATCTGCGCCATGCCCTCGGAATCACGCTCAAGCTGCAGCAGCACGCGCGCCATCTGCTTCTGCCGCTGCTCCACCAGGTCACGGATCTTGTCGGCGCTCCCCTCGGGTGTGGTCAGGCCGTCGCTCGGGCCAGCACTTGCCGGCGGCTTGGCCGCCAGTTTCTCGGTCAGCGCGCTTGCCCCGCGTACACGCTGCTCGACCGCCAGCTTCGAAAGCTCGTCCTCCAATTCCAGATAGCGCTTGGCCAGCCGGGCGCGTGGATCATCGGCGCCCAGCCCCTTGATGAAGATGTCGCGCTGGCGCCGCAGGCTCTCTTCCTCCTGGCGCTCGAAAGCCTGCTCACGCATGCCGGTGGCTGTCAGAAAATCGGCCGCGTCGCCGCCGCCGGTGTCGAACACCATCAGGCCGCGATCGGTGCCGGCATAAATGCGTCCGTCGGCGTCCGTCTCGAGCGTATGCACCATGCGCGAGCCGTAGCGCGACAGCCGCTGGTCGGGCAGCAACTGGTTGAGGCGATCGGGATAGAACCACTCGCCATTGCGAAGCCCGACAATGCCGGCGGCCGTGGGAAACAGCCAGACCTCCTTGCCGATCAACACGCCGTGGCCCCCAAGGAACAGGTTGGGATGCGCCGCCAGCAGCGCCAGGTAGGAACTGTCCTTCATCCCCTCGAGGTAGGAGAACGTCCCGGCCTCATGCACACCCATGCCGGAGGTCGTGCCGACAATGGCGCGCCCTTCGGCAACCGGCGTGTAGCTGGTGACGAACCATGGCCGGCCCTCGAGGTCGTCCGACCCGCCAACCAGGTCGAACCCGTTGCCGTTCCACTGGGCCATGCCGCCGCGCATATTGGTTCCGTCGATGGCGATATGGCTCTCGTCCGAGCCGATCACCCAGACGCGCCCGTCGACCGTTGCATAGACACCGGCAATCCAGCTTGCCGGCATCGGGAATTTCGCGGCATCGAGGAAGTACGAGTATTCCGTCGTCTTGCCATCGGCATGGCGGAAAACGGAGGTATGCGTCGTCGCCCAGATGGCGCCATCCGGGCCGACGGCAAGTCCGGTGATCTCGTTATCGGCGGCCGCGCGCCCTTCCGCCGTGCGGTAATGCTCCACATCGTTGCTGGCCGAGAACAGAAGCTCCGGCAGCGCCTCGCCCGTATGATAGCGCATGATGTCCGAACCATCGTTGAACAGGATGCCGTTGGGTATCGACACCATCTTGTTCACGCGTGCGGCGAACAGGTATTGCGCCTCGGACGAACCGTCATGCAGCATGGCTGCCACGGAACCCTGGCGGGCGATGTAGGTGACACGCCCGACAGGGTCGGTGACGATGCCCTGGACCGGGCCGTCGGTGTCCACCCTCACCTGGCCCTGCTGGAATGCATAGAGCGCCCCTGAATCGGACAGGACCCAGAAACTGCCTTTGCCGGCCGAGATGGCCAGCGCCGCTTTCGGACCTTGCGACAGGGGCAGCGTCAGGTGCTCGACATATCCGCGATGGTAGAAGCCGATACCGAGATCGCTGAGGATCGCGAGTGCCGGAGCCTCGCCGTCTCCGACATCGACCTCGGCCAGCCCGTAGAGCGCTTGCGATACCTGCAGGTCCTGGCGTCCGCCCAGCGGGCGCAGCGCGCTGAGCCGGCCGTCGGCGCCGCGCGTCACCTCGAAGACCTCCCGCAAGCCGGCCAGATAGACCTGGCCGTCAGCCGAGACATGGGCCGAGCGGCCCTCGAAGTCGGCTATGCGGCGCGGGCTGTTATGCGGCGTGAGCAGATGCACGGCGCCATTGGCCCCGATCATCACTTCATCGGCGGAGATCGCGGCAACGAAAGCCGGCTCTTGCCTGGCCAGCACCGCATCGGCGCCAAGCAAGGCGGCTGTCTGGGGATGCGCGCCCGCGCCGTCGAAGAAGGAGAGCCCATCGGCGCCCGCGGCGAGCACGCCGTCGCGCCAGGGCACCAGCTGGGTGACACGGCGCGCCGCGAGCCCATCGGCCGCCGAACCGTAGTAAGCTTCGACCTGGCCGGTCGCCGAGAGCCGCACAAGGCCATCGGCCGTGCCCAGCCACAGACCGCCGTCAGGACGCTCGGCGATCGCCAGCACGTCGGACAGGGCCGTCGCATCCGCCGAATTCGGTGCCTGCACCAGCTTGCCGGCGCGCATGTCGATGAGATAGCGCAGCCAGAAACCCTTCTCGCGGATGAACAGTCCAGCCGAGGTCGCGACGATGACGCGGCCGTCGCTCATGGCCTGGATGGCGCGCGGGCGCAGCCCCTCGCGCAGAGGCTTCGGCACGTAGTCGGCCAGTTCGTATCTGGCCCAGTAGCCCGGATTTGAGAGGTTGGAACCTGCCAGCCAGCGAGCATCGGGCAGGAGTGTCACAGGTTTCGCGGCGGCTTCCTGGCGCGAGTGCGCCAGCCCAGGCCCCGTGGCCTTGTCGAACTGCCCCAGCGCCTCTTGCCAGTGATCCCAGTAATCCTGGTCGAGACCGCCGGGAAAGGTCGACGCGTAGAGGTCGCCAAGCAAGGACACGGCTTCGGCGGCATTGCTCGGCTTCTTGTTCATCTCGCCCGCCAACCCCAGCAGAAGCCGTTCAATCAGATCGAAGTCGCCGTCCGCACCCTCGACGTAGGGCATCATGGCTTTCACGGCCGGCAGCAGCCGGGGGTCGTCTGGGGTGTCCGAAAGTTCTTCCAGCGTGTCCCTGAGCTTGGCGGCCTCGGAATCGCGCTTCTCGTCACGGTATTCGCCGGCACCGGTCCCGTTGATCATCCCGAGGAGCGTGTCCATCGCACTGGACACACCGAGCGAGACCTTTGGTCCGCCGTCGGACTCTACCTTTTCGATTTCACCGTTCTTGTCGTAACGCACGTCTATGCGTCCAACGCCCTCCAGCGCGACGACAACCGGCTTGCCGATATCGTTGTATTCCATGGTCAGCACCTTGCTGCCGGTTTCGACGCGCGATACCAGGCCGCGGTCGTCATAGTCGATCTTGACGCCGCCGCCGTTCGGCACCTCGACATTCACCAGATTGCCGCGCGCGTCGTAGTGGAAACGCTGCCAGGAATTGCCGCTGGCGCGATAGCTCACCGCACCGGTCACGGCGTCTTCGCTCTGCACCAGCCGCTGGCCGTCTGGTTGCGTCACGGTCTTCGTGAGGGTGTCCAGGTCGAGCGTCACGATGGGCGAGCGCTTCTGCGCGGCCAGCCGGGCCGCATCGTACCAGCCGACATAGCGCATGCTGGCCGAGATGGATTTGCTGTCGCCATATTGCTTGACGAAATTGTCGGACGCGTTCTCGAAGTCCGCATTGAGTTGATTGTAGTTATACTCATACTGGCGGAAGGTGTCGGGCGAGACGACTTTCAGCCGCTCGTAGAGGGCCTTGGCGAAGATGCGGCTGCCGCCCCATTTGGCATGGCGCACGGCGATATCGGCGATGCGGGCGCCATCATAAGGGTCGCGCTTATACCAGTCGTACAGGCCCGCGAAGACCCGCCGGATGGACGTCTTGGCCAGCGAATTGTAGAAGCCCAGGTCACGGGAGGCGTCGGAGTCCGGCGAAAGACGCGTCGTGGCCTCCCAATCGGCAACCACATTGGCCGTGTCGTCATGGATGTTCGACAGCAGCGCGATCTCGTAGCGTGTATCCGCGTGGTTTCGGCCGAGGCGCTCCGCCTCCTCGCAGTCGCCGCGCGCCCGTCGGTAGATCTCGACGGCGCTTTGGTCGCCAGGCGTGTCCATTTGCGCGGCGATATAGCAACGGAAATAGGCAAGGTCGGCGCGTTCGACCGCATCCGCACCCGCCATTTCGGCCCGCGCCGTGTCGATCAATTGGAGCGCATCGTCGAAACGGCGCTGGCCGGCGTAGATCTCGAGGATATTCGCGATCGGGAAGGCCCTGTCAGGCACCGCGCGGCGCACCCCCTGCCAGAAGACGAGCTTCGCGGGAGCGCCGCTCTCCTCGTCGGCCAGCAACGTCCAGTAGTCGTCATAGACCCCCCAGCGGTCCTGCATGGCCCGGAACCCGGCAACCGCCTTGTCATGATCCTCAACGGCCTTCAGATGGTTTAGGTAGAGGCGTTGCGCCTTATCGGCCGGAATGACGAAACGCTGCAGCCACTCATCGACCAGCGGTTGCTCGTCGCGTGACTTCCCGGCGTCGACGAGGGCGGAGATCAGATAGCGATGGGCCCATTCCGAATTGGGCAAGGCCGCCAGCGCCTCGCGGGCGAACGCGATGGCCTCGGGTGAGCCGTCAGGGTTCAGCCGCCCGGATTCATAATAGGCATTGCTCGTCAATTTGCCGAAACGCTGCTTGAAGAGCGCGACCAGTTCGGCCACCCGCGCGGACTCGGAACGCGTGGCGGCGATCCTGATCGAAAGCTCCAGGTCGGCCTTGAGCGGCAGCGCGCTTGCGCTGACCACGTTGGCGAAGCGCTCCGCCTCGGACACCCGTCCGCTGTCCATCTCGAGACTGGCCATGGCGCGGTTGAGACCGACCGAGTCCGGTGAACGGCCCAATGAGGTTTCCAGGATGCGCCGGGCCGCACCGCGGTCTCCCGCCACGCGGTAGGCGTTCGCCATCAGTTGCTCCACCCGGTCGGCAAGAGCGCCTCCCTCCAGCCCGGTGGTTCGCCGGATGAGCCCTGCGATCTCCGAGCGAACATCCGCCTCGGGCAACACTTTCACGGCGAAATTGGACAGCTGCTGCGCCCGATGGGAATAGTAGGGAAAGCTTGCCAGGGACGCGCGCATCGCCTCCAGCGCTTCCTCTGGGCGGCTCAAGCTGTCCAGTTGGACCGCCTTGAAGCGCAACGCCATGGCATCGTGCGGATGCTCGGCCAGCCACATGTCGGCGAGTTCCAGCTTGCGGCCTGTGCGCAGCGCCGAGTCCCCGACGAGGAAGGCGCGGCCAACGCGCCCGAACAGGTCGTCCGGGTTCGGCCGGCTCGCCAAGAGCTTCTCGGCGTCCTGGCGCGTCGACCGCAGGTCATCGGCATCTTCAAGCAGATCCCAAAGGGCGTGAAATTCTTCGTTGGGATCAGCCAGCGCCGCCAGGTTCAACCTGGCCGACCTGACCTTGTCATCCGTGTTCCATGTAGCCAGCACGCGCGCATGCCAGATCACCTTGCCCTCGGTCGGAAAGTCGTTCGCCAGACGCGACTGGCGCGCCTCGTCGGAGGTTTCCTCGGCCAGGAACTGATCGGGGAAGCCGCCGAGCAGGGCGACCAGGTCCGGCGCCACGTGCTTGCGCCAATCGTCTGCCAGACGATGATCGGCATACATGGCGCGAGCCCAGACGTAG
>NZ_JAFKIC010000212.1 GCF_017306585.1 Mesorhizobium sp.
TGACCGCCGGCCAAGCCACCGCCGACAATCTGCCCGCCGGGCTCGCTGAAATCCAGTACATGATCCGCGTACCGACGCTTCGCATGGCCGAACAGGTCACATCGGTGCTCGACCGCAATGCCACCGCCGCCGCCGCGATAAGCGGCTGCCGCTACGAGCGGCACTGGGTGTCGAAATCTCGGCCGGGACTGGCCAACCATGCCATGGCGGAGATCGCCTACGCGGCCCTCTCGACGGTCGGACCGCCACGCTGGGACGAGGCGGCCAGGGCGATCGCGCGCGAGATTCAGGTCAATGCCGGGGGCGTGGCGACGGACAATCCTTTCATCGACGAGATGGAGCGGCTGATTTCCCCGCAGGACGCCGAGGCAGTCCTTCGCCGCGACTTGCCGCCCTCGCAGGTGAATTCGACCTCCGACGATTACACTGACATGAGCTGGCACGCGCCGACCGCTCGTTTCTACGTTGCCCGCCCTGCCCTGCGCTCGCCGAATGGCCACGCCTATCCGGCCTGGGTGATGAATGCGCTGGGCGGCATTGCGGCCACGATCGACCCTATGGTCATCTGCGCGGCAAAGACGGTCGCCCTGGCGGCGCTTCGCCTGCTCGAGGACGACACCGCCCGGGATGCGGCGATGAGTGAGTTCGTCACCCGCACAGGCGGCGGTGTCGGCGGCTCGAACTGGATCGCGCCGCTCTGCGACTACGAACCGCCGATCAACTTCCGCTGGCCCGAATATGTCACCACCGCGCGTGGCCGCGACTGGTGGATCCCGTCCGCCGGCACCCAATGAAACGACCGATGAAAAACAAATCCACGAGGAGAACAGCATGACCGTTCATGACCGCATCGTCGCCGAGCCTTTCTCGCTGCAGCGCCGCAATCCGGCTGGTGGCACCAAGCCGCTGACCGCATGGGGTTTCGCCAACGAGACCGATGTCCTGACCGATGTTCTGCTCGGCTCGCCGAACTTCCTGCGCCATCTGTCGACCAGTTCGCTGTCGCGCAAACATCTGCGCGAAGCGCCCTGCAACGTCCAGATCGCGCAGGCGCAGCACAAGGACCTGGTCGCGGCCTACGAACATTTCGGCGTCAACATCCACTGGCACGAGCCGACGCCGGAACTGCCGATGCAGGTCTATTCGCGCGATTCCAGCGTGATGACCCCCTACGGGGCCTTCATCACCGCCATGGCCAACTGGTGGCGGCGCGGCGAGAATTACGCGGCCATCCGCACCTATGAAAAGCTCGGCATCCCGATCTACGACATGGTGACGGCCGGCACCTTCGAAGGCGGCGACTTCAACGTCATCGAGGACGGCGTGGTGCTGATCGGCTGCGGCGGCGCCCGCACGCAGGAGGAAGGCGCCCGACAGGTCCAGTCCTGGTTCGAGAAAGAAGGCTGGGAGACGCGGCTGGCCTTCATCGACGAGTACTACGTCCATATCGACCTGATGGTGGTGCCGATCGCCGAAAAGCTTACCGCCGTCTGCCTTGCCTGCACCGAACCCGGCATTGTCGACTGGCTGAAGGGCAAGGGCCATGAGATTATCGACGTGCCCTTCCAGGACACGATGGCGCTCGGCTGCAACTTCATGTCGCTCGGCAAGGACCGGGTCATCGCGCCGACCTCCTCCAAGACGCTGATCGAAAAGCTCAAGGCGCGCGGTTTCGAGGTCGCGGCCGTCGACATGAGCGAAATCTCCAAGACCGGCGGCGGCATCCACTGCATGGCCCAGGCGCTGAAGCGCGAGCCGGCCTGAAGGCGCGGAGCGACAGATTACCCTCGCCCGCCGGATCGAGCATCCAGCGGGCGAGCTATCCGTTGCCGGTTCCTACTCTTTCCATCGACAAAGCTTGCAGCTGTGTCCTCGCCGCCCTTGTGGGCGCTTGCGAAATGGACGAATAGTCGGGACAGGGTGCTGCCCTGAAATTGCCCGCTTGCGGTTTTCAGGTCGCGCCACAGCCGAGCCGGGTTTTTGAATGGTCAGCCCTGAACCGCGCAAGAGAAGAGGTCCGATCGCGTCGCGCCTTCTGGCGTTGGACGCCTGGATCGATTCTTCACTTTACGAGATCGGCTTCAAGGCGCGCCAGTTCTGGGAAAGCGCGACGATCTTCTCACGGCGCTTCCGCCTCAAGGGCTGGCGGCGCGGCATCATCGAAGTCTTGAGCGAAGGTTTTACGCTGGGCGCCGGCGGCATGGTGGTCATGCTGGCGCTCGCCATACCGGCGTTCCAGGACACGACGGGCGACTGGCGCGCGCAGGGCGACTTTGCCGTCACCTTCCTCGACCGCTACGGCAACGAGATCGGCCAGCGCGGCATCATCCAGCGCGATTCAGTGCCGGTCGACGAAATGCCGGACCATGTCATCAAGGCCGTGCTCGCCACCGAGGACCGCCGCTTTTTCGATCACTACGGCATCGATGTGCTCGGCCTGTCGCGCGCGATCTTCGAGAATGTGCGGGCGAACTCAGTCGTCCAGGGCGGTTCCAGCATCACCCAGCAGCTGGCCAAGAACCTGTTCCTGACCAATGAGCGGACGTTCGAGCGCAAGATCAAGGAAGCCTTCCTGTCGCTCTGGCTCGAAGCCAATCTGTCGAAGAAGGAAATCCTGCAGCTCTATCTCGACCGCGCCTATATGGGCGGCGGCACGTTCGGCATCGAGGCGGCGGCCGACTTCTATTTCGGCAAGAGCGTCAAGGACCTGAACCTCGCCGAGGCGGCGATGCTGGCGGGCCTGTTCAAGGCGCCGACCAAATATGCCCCGCACATCAACCTGCCGGCGGCGCGCGCACGCGCCAATGTGGTGCTGTCCAACCTTGTCGATTCCGGCTTCATGACCGAGGGCCAGGTGCTGCAGGCGAGGCTCCATCCGGCCGATGTCGTCGACCGCGGCGAGCAGAAGAGCCCGGATTATTTCCTCGACTGGGCCTTCGACGAGGTCAAGAAGATCGCCAAGCCAGGGCAGCATTCGCTGGTCGCGCACACCACGTTCGACGCCAACATCCAGAAGGCCGCCGAAGAATCCGTCGAGTTCCACCTGCGCCAGTTCGGCAAGGAATACAACGTCACCGAAGGCGCGGTCGTGGTCATCGAGACCAACGGCGCGGTGCGGGCGATCGTCGGCGGCCGCGACTATGGCGCCAGCCAGTTCAATCGCGCCACCAAGGCGCTGCGCCAGACCGGCTCGTCATTCAAACCCTATGTCTACGCCACGGCGATGGAGCATGGCTTCACGCCGAACTCGATCATTTCGGGTGGGCCTATCAGCTGGGGCAACTGGTCGCCGCACAATTACGGCGGCGAGTCGGCGGGCAACATCACGCTGCTGATGGCGATGGCCAAGTCGATCAACACCGTGCCGGTGCGGCTGGCCAAGGATTATCTCGGTATCGACCCGATCAAGGCGATGGCGGAATCGTTCGGGGTGGAATCACCGCTCGAAGGGCACAAGACGATGGTGCTCGGCACCTCCGGCATGACCGTGATGGACCAGGCGACCGGCTACAGCGTCTTTGCCCAGAACGGCTTCGTCGGCTCAAGGCACGGCATCACCCAGCTCGTCACGCGCACGGGCGACGTGGTCTATGACTGGAACAAGGACGCGCCGCCGCCCCATCGGGTGCTTTCCGAACAGGCGCTGAAGTCGATGAACACCATGCTGACGGCAGTGCCGGTGATGGGCACGGCCCGGCGGGCGCAGATCCCCAACATCGTGGTCGCGGGCAAGACCGGCACGACTCAATCCTACCGCGACGCCTGGTTTGTCGGCTTTACCGGCAACTACACGGCTGCCGTGTGGCTCGGCAATGATGACTTCACCCCAACCAAGAACATGACCGGCGGCTCGCTGCCGGCGATGGTGTGGCAGCGCCTGATGGTCTACGCGCACCAGAACATCGACCTGAAGCCGATCCCCGGCATCGACAAGCCGTTCGTCGACGAACAGATCGCCGCCAAGGCCGCGGAGGCGCAGAAGAAGAATGACGAGCAGGCGGCCGCCGACGCCGCCGCGCAACGTCCACCGGTTCTGTCCAGCAGAACCACCCAGACGCTGCGAGAGATGACGCAAGCGTTCCAGGCCGCGCGAAAGCTCGATACGCCTGCCGCGCCGGAGACGCTCTCGGCCCTGTGAATACCGGCTCGGCGCAGCGTTGCCCGCCGGCAAATCCATCACGCCGGCTTGCCACAAGGCCCCGCGTCGCGATATCCCCGAACGGCAGTCCTTCATCCACCCGGCCCCTCATGCTCAAGAACGCCTTCCTGATGCTGCTTTCGCTTGCCATAGCCATTGGTGGCGGCGGCGCCAGCGTCTGGTATGCGCTGAAAATCCAGGATGGCGTCGGCGCGATCAGGATCGGCCAGTGGACGGCGTTTCCCGATATCGGCACGCCGGCCGCCGACCCCTACTCCAAGGCGCGCGTGGCGCGCGAGGGCGTGCTTGCGCTCGGCCGTGCCGAAGGCCTGTCCTTCGTCGCCGAAAATGACGCCGCCGGCGACGAGCTCAAACGGGAATGCACCTACAGGCTCGAAGGCGGGTTTCCGACCGCCCGGTTCTGGACGCTCTATGCCGCCGATCAATCGCTTGGCGTCGTCGACACGGGCAAGACAAGACTTGCCGCGCTTCAGTCCTACGAGGTTCTGCGCCAGCCCGACAATTCGGTGATCATTTCGGTCGGCCACCATCCCATGCCGGGCAATTGGCTTCTGACCGATGGTTCGGGCCGGATGTATTTCGTCCTGACCTTCTACGACACGCCGATTGCCAGCAGCACGGGCCTGTCGGACGTTTCGCTGCCCAGGATCGTTAAGGCGGGCTGCGATGCGTAGTTTCTATGCCGCGTTGCGCAGGCTTTTCCATGCCGTCCTGCTCGGCCTTGTCGGCGCCGGCATCGTGCACATCATCGTGCTGCTTCTGGTGCCCGAGTTTTCGGAACGCGACGCCTGGTCGCGCCTTTCCATGGCGTCGGATCTCTACCGGATGAACCGGCTCGATGCCGAGGCGGGCGGCGCGCCGGTGGTGAAATCGGTCGACCCGCTGTTCTACGCCACCGCCTGCCGCTTCGATCTCGGGGAAGGCATGGTCCGGGTCAAGGCTCCGGGAAACGTCCCCTTCTGGTCGGTGTCGGTCTATGACCGCAACGGCCACAACGTCTATTCCTTCAACGATCATACGGCGACAGGCGGCGTGCTGGATGCGGTCGTGCTGACGCCGGCGCAGATGATCGACGTGCGCAAGGACCTTCCCGAGGACCTGCAGGGGGCGGTCTTCGTCGAAGCGCCCATCGACGAGGGCATCTTCGTCATCCGCAGCTTCGTGCCGGACGACAGCTGGAAACCGATCGTGTCGCGCTTCCTCGACCAGAGTTCCTGCGAACTGCAGGATTTCTAGGCCACCGCCGACTTCGCCGTTCCAGGCTGGCGTCTGCTAATGGTGCGGAACCGGCGTCCGTGGCGGCTTGTCAGGCCCGGCAGATCGCGTTTCGACGGAACCGGACCGTTCATAGCGGATGCCGGGAAAGATGATGACCGCCGCCGGTATTTCGGCGGTTTGCTTTACTCGGTTGGTCGGTGCCGCACGCGGCACGAAAGACAGTACCATGCCCATGATTCGCGCATTCCTCTCGGTTTCCCCGGAGCACAACGCAACGCCTCCAAATGTTATTAAGGCCGGCAGAGGGTTAACGGAGCGCTAACGGATCGTCGCTAACTTGATCTTTGTCTTCGGGTCAGGACGTTCTGACCAAGGCGATCGCCAGACCGGCGCGATCCGGTCGAGCGTGGTCAAGCGTGTGTCTGTCATCGGGCGTATCCTTCGTGTCATCTTCGGACTTCAGGCAAATCGCGGTACGCACAGAGTCGGGCAAAGCCGAAAGGCTGTTCCGGGCCGCGGTCTCGGCATTCTGCTCGCTGACACGTCCATCACGCCGCGAAATCGGCCAGCTCGAGGATTTGACGCTGCCCCTCTTCGATGAGGTTTCCGTCGAATCGCGGCGCTATGTGGCCGCCGCCCTTTCCGAATGTGAATACGCGCCCGTCGCGCTGGTGCGCCGCCTGTGCGAGGAACCGGTCGACATCGCCGCGCCGCTGCTCATCCGTTCGCGCGCCGTCAGCGATATCGACCTGATCGCGCTGATCGGCCGGCATGGATTGCCGCATGCGCGTGCCATCGCGCGCCGCAAGGACCTCAATCCGACCATAGCCGATCTGATCAGGGCGCTCGAAAGACCGACACTGGTCAGCGTGCGGAATCCGCAGATGCAAGCCCCCGCCGCAGAACCCGCCGAAGCGATGGAGCCCGCCAAAGACAACGCCGTCGCGCAACCACCGCCGGGTGCCGCCGCCGAGAATGCGCGGCGCAGGCTGCGCTCGATGATGCGTACAGGCGACGAGGCATTGGCGGCCAAGGTCGACGCATTCCCCGGCTCGGACACCTATGTAAAGCTGCGCGAAACGGCGCTGACCGGCAACGCCGCGTTCTTCCAGACCGCGCTGGCGGACGCCCTCGACATTGATTTCTCGACCGCCCGATCGCTGGTGGCCAATCAGAACTATGCGGCGCTGCTCGCGGCGCTTCGTTCGCTAGACCTCAGCGAGGACCGCGCCTTCCTGATCACGGTTGCCGTCTATCCCAACCTGTTCCCGCATCCACAGGCGATCCGCGCCTATCTCGACCGCTACCGGCTGCTGCACCGCGATGTGGCCCTAGACAGGGTGCGGGGATGGAAGGCGGAAACATTATCCAGGATGGTTCGCGACACTTCGCCGGCGAACAGCGACAGCCGCAAGGCCTCGAACAGCGACGAAGCCCTGGCGCCCGCCCTCAGGGCGTCTTCACGGAAATAAGCTCCTCGACGGGAACGGTGCCTCCCTCGATCTCGACCACCCAGATGTCGGGATCGAACTTCTTCTCACGCTCAAGACGGGCATCGAGGACCGCCGGATCATCGCCAGTGGCGAGAAGGCTGAAGAAACGGTCGTCTGGCTTGGATGAATCATAACTCGTCTGCGGCGCCGGCCCGTAGAGGGCGACTTCGCCCAACCTGCCCCGCGCCAGCACGAAAACAGCGCCAGCCTCGGTCGCGCCACGATTGACAATGGCGGCAAATCCCCCGGTGCCGAAGACCCGGCGCACCAAGGCAGAAACCCATAGATCCGATGTGACGCGCATGAAAACTCCGCAAACCGTGCGGGGCTATCTATCGATATTTCACTCGCTGGGCGAGCAGCCGTTTCGGGCTTCGTTGGTCTGACCTCAATTGGTCAGGCCTATCTCGCGCATCTTGACGTAGACGATCTCGTCGGGCTCGCCGGTCTGCGGCAGCCCGAACAGCGACTGGAACTCCTTGATGGCCGCCTTGGTGCGGGCGCCGACGACGCCATCCAATCGCATATCATCATTGCCGAACGCCTTGAGTCCGGCCTGGATCTTGACGATGCGAGGGTCGGGTCCCTGTGCCGGGGCGGTATTCGCCTGCCCGGAATTCGTTTGCCCGGCGTTGGTCTGGCCGGAGGAATTCGTCTGCAAGGACACCGGGACGGCGGCCGACGTATCGGGGCGCGGCTGCGGCTTGGGCACGGCGGCGGTCTTGGGCGTCGCGCCCAGCTGATCCAGCAGCAGCGCGTCGATCTCGCCGGAAGCGTTGAGGCCGACCTTCTGCTGGTAGGCTTGTATGGCCTTGCGCGTGTTGGGGCCGGAAATGCCGTCGACCGTACCGGAGTAGAAATCGAGGTCCTTCAGGATGCCTTGCACCTGCTCGACCACCGGATCACCCTTCATCGGCGCCGGCGCCGCATTGGGCCGCACGATGTTGATCGTCGTTTCCGGCTCGTCAGCGGCATTGTGCGGCAGGCCCTGGAAGTTGCGGGTGGCGAAGAACGCCCCGGCATGCGGGAACGGCTGGTACCACAGCGCATTGGCCGAGACGTAGAACAGCGTCACCAGGAAAGCGGTCGACCCGCCCACCAGGACAGGGTTGCGTGAAATCATGCCGCCGACTGCGACGGCGCTGTCTTGAACGACGGTGCTGCGCCGCTTGACCGGCGCCTTAGGCTGTTTTGCGGAGCGAGCCATTTCTGTCCCCTTTCGCCCTCATCACCGGCATCGTCAGCACTCCGGACTGGTTGGCGGGACGTCCCTTCGGTCCGCCGACCGGGAGGCCGATGGTCACCGTGGTGCCCTCACCCGGCATGCTTTCGATCGACATGGTGCCTTCGTGCAGCGCCACCAGCCCCTTCACCAGCGACAGGCCGAGGCCGGTTCCCTCGAAACGGCGCGTATAGTCGTTCTGGATCTGCATGAAGGGCTTGCCGAGATTGGCGAAATCCTCCTCGGCGATGCCGATGCCTGTGTCCCGGACCCAGAAATGCAGGCGCGAGCCGATCCGCTTGGCGCCGACGACTACATCGCCGCCGTCGGGCGTGAACTTGATCGCGTTGGAGACAAGGTTGATCAGGATCTGCTGCACCGCGCGGCGATCGGCATTGATGTCGCCGGCGTCGGGGGCGATCTGCGTCTGCAGGTCGATGTTCTTGGCCTGCGCCTGCAGGCGCATCATCGACTGGCACATCTCGACCGCATCCATGAACCGGAACGGCTCTGGCTCGGCGGTGTAGGCGCCGGATTCGATCCTCGACACATCGAGAATGGAGGTCACGACGGCCAGCAGATGCTGGCCCGAATCCCGCACCAGCTCCACATATTCCTTCTGTCGCGGATCCCTGAAGGCGCCGAACATCTCGTGCAGCAGCATGTCGGAGAAACCGATGATGGCGTTCAACGGCGTGCGCAGTTCGTGGCTGACCACGGCCAGGAACCGTCCCTTGGCCACTTCGGCGGCTGCCGCCGCTTCATTGGCTTGAGCGAGCTCCTCGCGCAGCCCAGCGATCTCGTCGTTTTCGCGCAGGACAAGCGTGAAGACATCGTTCTGCTTCTCACCGCGCGCCAGCTCGAGTGCAAACGGCCGGTAATTGTCGGCCGCGAGACCGTTGCCGCTCTGCGGCAGCCTGATGCGCAGTTCGAGATGGCGCGACATGGCGCCGTCACGCATATCCGCCAGGGCGCTGAGATAGGCTACCCGGTCGGACAAATGGACGCGATCGAAGAGTCCGGTTCCCGAAAGCAGTTCAGGCGGCAGTTTCAGCAGCGTGCGTGCCTTGGCGGACGCATCAACGACCTCGCCGTGGCGGGCAATGCGCAAAACCACCGCGTCGATGACGTCTTCCAGCCGGTCGCCGGCGTCCGCCTTGTCGGCAGCCTCTTGCGCGTCGTGAGCCGCCGATACGCGCGGGATCAGCGTCAACGCCCAGGCCAGCGGAACCAGCCAGTGCCAGGCAGCGATCTGCACACCGGCGATCGGCATCATGGCCGGCACCAGAGGTTGAAGGGCAATGGCGGCGATCGCGGAAGCGGCTCCCCACAGTGCCGCGCGCCGCGAGGCGCCGATCCACCAGGCTTCGAATGGCAGCGCCACGACGAGCATGGCAACGGGAGAGCTCAACCCGCCGGCAGCGGCGATAAGGCCGCCCAGGGCAACGGCAGCCAGTGTGAGGGCGATCGGCGCCGCGGCGGCCATCTTGCCCGTCGCGGCCGCCAACAGGGCGACGAACCAGCACAGCCCGAAGGCGGCAAAGATGGCGGCGATGGTGACCGCGGCGCCCATGCCTGACGTTACCAGAGTGACGGCGGCGCCGGCGGCGAAGAGCGGAGCGGTCAGCATGACGCCGATGAAACGGCGCTGGCGATCGCGCTCGCCATGTTCGATGATGGAAGGATGGACCATACGTTCGCAACCGGCGGCAATCGCGCCGGGCAATTCAGCGTATCTGGCCTCGATAGGCATCAACTCAACGCACTCGCACTCGTCGTGAACAGCTCTGCTTTTGCAGATTATCTTGGTTGGCTCTGAAACTCGCATCCAGCGTTTAAGGAATGGATAAGGCAGGACCGACCAAAGCCCGGCCTGCGGCAAATATCGGGACGGCGGCGGCCGAAAACCGGGGCAAATGCCGCCATAGTAAATGGAGGGTTATCCGAGAACCACTGCCGCCCGCAGGCCAGCGACGGGAGCTGCATTGCTCGAACCTAACAAAAATACAATGAAACCAGCGAGATAGATGGTTATCAAGAAGTAACTCGGATCGTCCCGATATGAAACAAATCCGCAGCAAAATGGTTCGTTTCGAACTTGCCTAAAATTTGAGGAAAATTTTCGTACAACTCGCAAGCCGTCCTTTGCGCCTGTGTGTCAACATGCTGCCCATAAAAGAGGTCATGCCATGTGACGCATGATCCGGTCACGACGAGAGGCGAGCATGTTCTTCCTGATCAGAATGGCATTCTGGTTTTCACTGGTGCTGCTGGCACTGCCTTTGGGTGTCGATTCCGACGAGCCTGGGCACCAGAGCGTCGGCCCGATCCAGGCACTGTTCGCGGCGCGCGACGCTGTCGGCGACATCGCCGGCATCTGCGAGCGTAAGCCCGACGTCTGCGAAACCGGCAAGTCGGCCATGAACACCATCACCGCCCGCGCCAAGGAAACCGCCAAGATCGCGGCCGCCATGCTGGATGACAAATCCGCCGGTCCCGACACGTCGACGACCACCGGCAGCGTGCCGGAGGACATCGTCCTGCCCGAAACGGTCAACCTGCCGGTAAGGAATTAAGCCGTCCCGACGGCACACCGCGGGCGTCTGCCCTCTCGACGCCCGCGGTGTTCTTGTTTTTTCCGTGACGCGGCGCGGCCGCGCCACTATATCCGGGCGATGACGACCACGATCCAGACGATCCGCGACGACTTCTCCTTCCTCGACGAATGGGAGGACCGCTATCGGTACGTCATCGAGCTCGGCGAAGCGCTGCCGCCATTTCCCGATGAGGAGCGCAACCCGGCCAACAAGGTGCCAGGTTGCGTGAGCCAGGTCTGGCTGACCACCGAACGGGGCCCGGGCAGCGATCCAATCATTACCTTCAGGGGCGATTCGGACGCCCATATCGTGCGCGGGCTGGTCGCGATCATGCTGGCGCTGTTTTCGGGACGGACCGCCAGCGAAATCCAGAAGACCGACGCCGAAGCGACGCTGAAGGCACTCGGCCTGGACGAGCACCTGTCGCCCCAGCGCGCCAACGGGCTGCGCTCGATGGTCAAGCGCATCAAGCGCGATGCCGAGATGGCGCTCGCCTGACAAGCCCTGGCCTGTCGGCGATGTTCACGGATCAACAGCCAGGTGCTCCAAAGCAAAACGGCGCCCGAAGGCGCCGTCGATAAAGAACCGATCTGCCAAGTAGAGATCAGCGGCCCTTGCGCTTGCGGCCAAGACCCATCTTCTTGGCGAGCTGCGAGCGGGCCGCCGCGTAGTTGGGGGCAACCATCGGGTAGGTCGGATCAAGGTTCCACTTTTCGCGGTACTGGTCCGGCGTCAGATCGTAGTGGGTCATCAGGTGACGCTTCAGCGACTTGAACTTCTTTCCGTCCTCAAGGCAGACGATGTAGTCGTCATGAACCGAGCGCTTCGGATTTACAGCCGGCTTCTGCTTGTCGGCAGGGGGCTGTTCGACGGTTCCGCCCACGCGCCCCAGGGCCGCATGGACATCGGATATGAGGTTCGGCAATTCGCCGACAGGCACGGGGTTGTTGCTGACATAGGCAGCCACCACATCGGCGGTCAGCTCGATCAGCGCATCATTGTTTCTGGAAGGTGTTTCGACAATATCCATGGTCTTCAGGCCCCAACAAGAGTTACATCAGTCTGTGCCCTTTTTTACAGACAGGGCATTGCACGAATTTTGTGCAGATAGAGCTTCCGCGATTCGTGTCGCGGGACATCAATGCGACCATAGAGCAAGTAAGTCAATTCGCCTCATGCATTATATTTGTAAATGTTGATCAACTATTCCGGAATGAGCTTCAATCTTTCGTGCATCATGTAATTTTTCGATATTTCGCTGGCGAAACCGGCGATCGCTGACGGTAGGTCAGCTCGACGTTACATTCGCGATAACTCACAAAGCAATTCCCAATGCTCGGCTTTGCTTGCCGACCGGGCTGGCGATCTTGGTTGTTCACATCTGTCCACAAAACCATAGGTTGCCATGCGATACTGCGGGGTTCCGGGCTTATGAACCCGCACACCGTGGCTCTTGAACCCTTGCTCCTTGCCGTGCCATTCGTCGGTCACGATACGTCCAGAGCGAGATGCAATGACCAGAACCTCCCGATTTCCGATCGTCAGCCCGCCGTCGCCCGAGAAGCGGCCGGTTTCGGACATACATCACGGCATCGCGCGAACCGACGAATACGCATGGCTGCGGGCCGACAACTGGCAGGAGATGTTCCAGGACCCCTCCTTGCTCGATGCCGCGATCCGCGCTGAACTCGACGCCGAGAATGCCTATCAGTCGAAGCTGATGGCCGATACAGCGGAACTGCAGAAGCGGCTTTTCGACGAGATGAAGGGCCGCATCAAAGAGGATGATTCCTCGGTTCCCATGAAGGACGGACCTTACGCCTATGGTTCGTCCTTCAAGCTCGGCGGCGAGCAGCCGCGTTATTTCCGCATGCCGCGCGACGGCGGGCCTGAGCAGATCCTGCTCGATGGCGATGCCGAGGCGGAAGGGAAGGTCTATTTCCGGCTCGGTGCCGTCGATCATTCCGCCGACCACCGCAAGCTTCTGTGGGCGTTCGACGACAAGGGCTCCGAATTCTACACGTTGCGCGTGCGCGACCTTGCCGGCGGCAAGGACCTGGCGGACCAGATACCGGCGACCGGCGGTTCAGGCGTGTGGGACAAGGGCAATGACGGGTTCTTCTACACACGCCTCGATCCCAACCACCGGCCGTCGAAGGTGCTGTTCCATGCCCTCGGCCAATCTCCAGAGGACGACAGGCTGATCTACGAGGAGACCGATCCCGGCTTCTTCATGAATGTCGACGGCACCCGCAACAATGAATGGATCATGATCGGCATCAACGATCACGAGACCTCTGAATACCGCCTGCTGAGCGCCAGCGATCCTTTTGCCGAACCCAGGCTCGTTTCGGCGCGCGAAACCGGCCTTCAATATGAACTGGAGGAAGGCGGCGACATTTTCTTCATCCTAACCAACGCCGACGGCGCCAAGGACTTCAAGATCATGACGGCGCCGGCGCACGATCCGGTCCGCGCCAACTGGCAGGAACTGGTGCCGCACGAACCAGGCCGGCTGATCCTGTCGGTGATCGGCTTCAAGGACCACATGGTGCGGCTCGAGCGCAGGGAAGGCCTGCCGCGCATCGTCGTGCGCGACCGGGCCGATGGCGAGGAGCATCTCATCTCTTTCGACGAGGAGGCGTTCTCGCTCGGCCTGTCTGGCTCGCTGGAGTACGACACCGAAATCATGCGTTTTTCCTATTCGTCGATGACCACGCCGTCGCAGGTGTTCGACTACAACATGCGCACCCGTGAGCGGGTCTTGCTCAAGACGCAGGAAGTGCCATCCGGCCACAATCCGGACCAATACGTCACAAGGCGGCTGATGGCGCCCGCCGCCGACGGCGAAATGGTGCCGATTTCGCTTCTGCACCATCGCGACACACCGCTCGACGGATCGGCCCCTTGCCTGCTCTACGGCTACGGCTCCTATGGCATTACCGTGCCGGCCGCCTTCAACACCAACTGGTTCTCGCTGGTCGATCGCGGCCTGGTCTTTGCCATCGCCCATGTTCGCGGCGGCAAGGACAAGGGTTATGGCTGGTACGAAGACGGCAAGCGGGCGCGCAAGATGAACACCTTCACGGATTTCATCGCCTGCGCGCGCCATCTGGTCGCCGAGCGCTACACGGCGCATGACCGCATCATCGCGCAGGGGGGCTCTGCCGGCGGCATGCTGATGGGCGCCATCGCCAATATGGCGCCGGACTGTTTTGGCGGCATCGTCGCCGAGGTTCCCTTCGTCGACGTTCTCACCACCATGCTCGACGCTACGCTGCCGCTGACCCCGCCGGAATGGCCGGAATGGGGCAACCCTATCGCGTCGGCCGACGACTACCGGACGATCGCCGCCTACTCGCCCTATGACAACGTCGCCGCTCTCGACTATCCGCCGATCCTGGCGCTCGCCGGCCTCACCGATCCGCGCGTCACCTACTGGGAGCCGGCCAAATGGGTGGCGCGTTTGCGCGACCGCAAGAGCGGTGACAATCCGGTGCTGTTCAAGATAAACACGGATTCCGGCCATGCTGGCGCCTCCGGCCGTTTTTCACGCCTGGAAGAGATCGCCTATACCTATTCCTTCGCCTTGAAGGTCGTGGGCAAGGCCGACCTCACCGGAGACCGGAAATGATCGATCCTTCAACACTGATCACCTATGTCGCCGTCGTGCTTGGCTTCGTGTTCATCCCCGGACCGGCCACGCTGCTGACTGTCGCGCGGGCGACGAGTTCCGGAACCAAGGCCGGCATAGCGACAGGCGCCGGGGTCGCGGCAGGTGACATCTTTCACACCGTCATGGCAATGGTCGGCATTTCGGCGATCATCGCAGCTTCGGCGGTGCTGTTCAGCATCATCAAGTATATCGGCGCGGCCTATCTCATCTATCTCGGCATTCGCGCCATGATCGAAAAGGCCCCGGCCAATCCCACCGCCGGCACACTTGCTATCTCGCCCGGCAAGGCGTTCCGGCAGGCCGTTCTGACCGAGATTCTCAATCCCAAGACGGCGCTGTTCTTCCTCGCCTTCCTGCCGCAATTCGTGCGGCCTGAAAACGGATCGGTGATGCTTCAGCTGTTCACGCTGGGCATCATCTTCGTGCTGCTCGGCCTTTTCAGCACCGTGGTGTTCGCGCTGAGCGCCGGCGGGCTGGGCAGATTTCTGCGTCGCAATCCAAAGGTGCTGAAGTGGCAAGGCAAGATTGTCGGCGGCATCTACTGCTCCCTCGGCATCCGCCTGGCGCTGCAGCACCGCTGACGTCGGGCTTCGGCGGCGTGCCCGTTCGGGCACGCCGGCCGATCATGACTTTTTGAATTCCGGACGTTCATTTCCGCTCGCAATTAGGTCGCTCACGCGCTACCCAAAGCGCGATTTTTTCCGGGCCACGACAGGCCATAATCGTGCAAGGTCCATCATGCTGCTCGTCGACACCTATCTCGACAAATCATCGATCCAGGGTATCGGCGTCTTCGCCAAGAACCACATTCCCCAGGGCACGCTGATCTGGAAGCTCGACTCACGGTTCGACCGCGTCATCGCGGTCGACACCTATGAGAGCCAGACTGGTCCGGTGAAGAGCTATCTCGACCGCTATTCCTATCCCGACCGCCGCGACCCCGGCTACATCGTCTTCGAAGCCGACGATGCGCGCTACATGAACCATGCCGACGAGCCGAACTGCGATGTCTCCGCACCGGAAGAAACCTTCGCCTTGCGTGACATCGCGCCCGGCGAGGAACTGACCTGCAACTACAATCATTTCTTCGAGGCCGGCTTCGACTTCCTCGGCGACCGACATCCATAGGCGGGAAAGCGACCGGCAAGGCTTGACGTTCGGCCGATTGCCGGCCCGCCGGGTCCGCTGCTAATGTGGCCCTGACCAATTCGAGCCCCGAAATGCTTCGCTCATTCGAGCATCTGCGCGACACGGCAAAGGCCGACCTGCTGATCTCTGCCGACGACGAGCACGCCGCCGTGGCGGGCAGCGGCCCCTACGCCACGCCGTGGCACTGGCACGACTGCCTGATGTTCATCTTGCCGAGCCGGGGAACGATCGAGCTCAAGCATGAAGACCAGCGCCAAGGAACCTGGCTGTCGCAGGACCGGTTTGCTGTCGTGCCGTCAGATCGTGCCCATGAAACGCATGCCGGCATTGGCGACCATCGCCACCTCGCCGTCTATGTCACAGGCGCCATCCTGCGCCGTCTCGACCAGGAGATCGGCTCGCTCAGCGAGTTCCACAAGCGCACGCGCGCGACGATATTCGTGCGCCGCTCGCCGACTGTGCGCACGCTGCAGGCGCTTTCGCTGCGCAATGGCGTGGGCGCCTACGGCAGCTCCGGGGTCAAACACGCACTCAGTTCCGCCCTGCTCGTGCAATGCATCGCCGAGGTGATGGCCGGCGAGACGATGCCCGGCGCCTCACGCCGCGAGCATGCGGCGGCCCTGGTCGAGGATCTGAAGGAGTATCTGACACTCCACGCCGATGAACAGATCCCGCTCGATGCGCTTGGCGAACGCTTCGGTGTCTCCAGGCGCCACATCACCCGCCTGTTTCGTGAAGGCACGGGCGTGTCGGTTGGCGAGTTCCAGCTGCGTGTGCGCCTGCGGACGGCACGGGAGTTGCTGAGCGGGACCGATCTGCCCATCGGCGAGATCGCCTTCCGGGTCGGCTTCGACAGCGGCTCAGCACTGGCCCACGCCATGCGCCGGGCGGACGGCCGCTCACCTTCCGATATCCGCAAACGCTTGGCCCGGCCGATCAAGCCATAGGGCCCGTTCGGGCGCGCGTCACGGCTGCCACTGGCTTAAACTGGCTCGACGAAGAAAGCGCAATCGCGGGAATCAGGATGCGTCCGGACGTTCAACTTGTCAGTGTGTTTGCCGATGGCGCTCTTGGAGGCAACCCGGCGCCGATCGTCGTCGATGCCACCGGCATGTCCGACGCCGCGATGCAAGAGGTGGCGCGAACCTTTGGTCACGAGAGCGGTTTCGTGCTTCCGCAGCCACCGAGATCGGATTGTGATTTCGAGTTCCGCTTCTGGGTCCCCAATCATGAAATGTCGATGTGCGGGCACGCGACCGTCGGCGCGCTCTGGCTGCTCGAGCGGTTGGGAAAACTGCGCGGCGACGATCTCGTTATCCAAACCGGAAGCGGCAAGGTACGGGCCAGGATACACAATCGCACCGAAGAGGGTGCTGCGGTCGAGATTTCGCAGCCGGCAGCTACCGTCGAGCCGCTTCCCGATGCCGAAGTTAGCCGGTCCGACATCATCGATATCCTCGGCATAGACGCGGACGACCTGGCCCCGTTGCCGATCCAGAACGCCAGCACCAGCCGGGTCAAGACACTCATCCCGCTGCGAAGCGTCTCGGTGCTCGATGGCCTGAAACCCGACTTCACCAGGATCGAAGCGCTGTGCGGCCGCATCGGCTCCACCGGCCTTTATCCCTATGCGGTGTTCGACAGGGATGCCCAGATCGTCGACGCCCGCCAGTTCCCACGCTCGTCCGGCTACCCCGAAGATGCCGCCACGGGTATCGCGGCGGCGGCATTGTCGTTCGGGCTGCTGCAGAACGGCATGGTCGAGACATCCCAGCGGCAGATCATCATCCGCCAGGGCCGCGCCATGGGGCGCCCCTCGAAAATCCTGGTCCGCTTCCAGCTCGACGGCGGACGTCCCGCCGGATGCTGGCTCGGCGGTGCCGTGCGACTGGAAGAGCACGCATGAAAGAAACATCGTCCTTCAAGGCAGCCTACGGCTTCGAGCGCGACGAGGTCCGGCTCGGCAACTGGCGCGCCGCGCCCTGGAATGTCTGGGCCTTCCGCAATGTAAGCGAATTTATCCCGACAGCGCGCATCGCGGCGACACCGGGCCTCGCCGAGGAGCCGCCTGTCGATCCGGCAGAACTGCTGCGGCAGGAATTTCCTCTCCACGGACATGACATCACAGTTGCCGAGGCACTTCGCGAAACCTCCACCGATGCCATGGTGGTCATGAAATCAGGCCGGATCGTCGCCGACTTCCACGCGCCAAACTTCTCGCTGGCGAGCCGGCATATCCTGTTTTCGACCAGCAAGTCGGTGACCTCGATCATAGCCGGCGTTTTGCATGACGATGGCCTGCTCGATTTCGACGAGTTTGTGCCGCGCTATGTGCCGGAGTTCAAATCCTGCGCCTATGCGGACGCCCGGGTGCGAGACGTGCTTGATATGCGGGTGAGCCTGGATTTCGAGGAGGTCTATCATGATCCGCGCGGTCCCTATGCCCGTTACCGCCGGGCCGGTCTGCTTGACCCCGCCGAACCTGGCGAAGAACCTCAGACAGTCGTCGAGTTCATCGCGGGGCTGAAGAAGGGACGAGGCGACCATGGCGGCGCCTATCACTATGCCTCGCCCAATTCCGATGTGCTGGGGCTGGTCATCCAGGGTGCGTCCGGCCAGCGCTTTCCCGATCTCGCCTCGGAGCTGTTGTTCCAACCGCTCGGCGCCAGGCAGGATGCCTATGTGACCGTCGACCGGGCCGGCACGCCGCGCACGGGTGGCGGCATCAACATGACGCCGCGCGACCTCGCGCGCATCGGCGAAATGATGCGGCAGGGCGGCGCAGCCAATGGACGCCGCATCGTCTCGCAGGCTTGGGTGCACGACACCACGACCGGCGGCTCGTCCAGGGCCTGGGCCGAGAGCACATCCGCGACATGGCTGCCTGGGGGCCGGTACCACAACAAATGGTACCAGACAGGCACCGGGGCCTTCTTCGCCCTCGGCATTCACGGGCAATGGCTCTATGTCGACCCGAACGCCGAGATGGTCGTCGCGAAATTCTCGTCCCAGCCCGACGCCATCGTCGACGACGCCAAGGATTTCAACCTCGTGCTGTTCGACGCGCTGACGACAATCGTCTGAGCCCCCGGCCGCGATGCCGGGGCGCCGAACGTCAAGATTGACAAACACCCGGCCTTCAGCGCACCTTTCCGGTCGGTAGATACAACCTGCTGCTTGCACCCTCCTGGGTACGGTGAATGTATCGAGCCAATTCAGGCTCCCTTTGCCCGAACGAACGGGTCAGCAACGCAAGCTCCTGGCGCCTTCCGTTCGTTTACGCAGAGGATGATCTGATGCGCGATTTCCGCGATGCCAAAGCAATGGCACAGACGCTAAGCGAAGCGCTGGCTGCCAAATCCATTTCTCTTTCCCACAGCGAAAGCCTTGAGTTGATCGCCAGAATTCATGGCCTGCGCGATTGGAACGTATTGGCCGCAAGAATTCAGGCAAACCGGCAGGCAAATGCGCCTGAAGGGTCACCGGTTGTGGCCGCTGCCGGCTCCACACGGACAAACGTCCCCATTTTTCCCATGCGGGATCTTGTGCTGTTTCCACAGACGATCACGCCTATCTTCGTGGCGCGCGACAAAACTCGGCGCGCCGTTGAACGTGCCATGGCTGGCGATCGTCGGGTTTTGGTGGTCGCCCAGAAGCACGGCGCCGACAACGACCCCAGCACTCTTCAATCTTTCTACCCGGTGGGTGTCACGGCGAGCGTGATAAACAGCCAGACACAGATGGACGGGATCCTCAAAGTCACCGTATCCGGCCTCCAGCGCGTGGCCATCACAGGACTGATTGACGGCGAATTCCTGGCGGCCGAGATAACCGCTATTGAAGAGCAGCGCGGTCAGTCTCCGGAAGCGGCCTCGCTTTCGCGTATGGTGCTGGACGCGTACCGAACCTACGCCAATGTCGACCTTTCCTCGCTTCCGCTGCGCCAGCGGGCCCGCTTCGGCCTTCCTTCCACGGAAAATCCCGGTCTCTTGGCCGACACTATCGCGCAGATGCTGCCGACAGGCATTGATGAGAAGCAACAGCTCCTGGAAGCCAGTGATGTCGTGGCGCGGCTCGAAAAGGTGCTCGCCTTGCTAAGCAAGGCGAGACCTGAACAATAGACCGGGGCTCAATTGGCGGACTTACGCGCCGGATAGCCGTTTGGGTGCGGTGGAACCGCCTTGAGATAGGCGGCGATCGCCGCCCGGTCGTCCGCCGTCAGTTCGGCCATGTTGCGCTGCACGTCGACCATGGCGCCACCGACGGAATCGAAATCCGGCGTGAAGCCGGTTTCGAGATAGTTGGCGATATCGGACGCGGACCAGCTTCCGATACCCCCCTCGCCCGAAGTGATGTTCGGCACGACGCCAGAACCCTCGGCGGCCACGGCGCCCGCCAGCCACTGGCCCTTCTGCGTCCCGCCCGCGAAATCCCTTGGCGTGTGGCATTCACCGCAATGGCCCGGCCCCTCGACCAGATAGCGGCCGGCCAGCACCGGTTCCGGCGTGCCGTCGGGCAACGCAATGACAGGCTGGTCGCTGAGATAGAGCCGTTTCCACAAGCCGATGCCGCGCCTGATGTTGAACGGGAACGCCAGCGAATTGTCCGGTGCCTTGCCGGCGACCGCAGGCAGCGTCTTCAGGAAGGCATAGAGATCGGCGATGTCGGGCGGCTTCATGCGGGCGTAGGAGGCGTAGGGAAACGCCGGATAGAAATGCTCGCCCGAGGGCGATACGCCCTTCAGCATGGCATTGGCGAGATCCCCGACCGACCATGCGCCGATGCCGTCCTTGGGGTCTTGCGAGATGTTGGGCGGCACGAAGGTGCCGAACGGTGTCTTGAGTTCGAGGCCGCCCACCAGTTGAAGCCGGGCATCGCCCTGCGAGCCCGGCTTTGCATGGCAGGAGGTACAGCCGCCGGCGTAGAAAATGCGCTTGCCCCTGGCGGCGTCACCCGGTCCAAGCTGTGCCAGCGTGGCGGCGTCAAGCCTGGCCGGGGCGGACAGCAGCCAGCCCGCCGCCGCGCCGGCGGCGCCCAATACGAGGGCCGCGCCGACGAACTTCCTCAGCCACGCCATATCAGGCGATCAGCCCTTCTTGACCCTGTAGCCCTGGTGGCAGGTGCCGCAATCCGAACCAAGCACGCCGATCTGAGCCTTCAGCGCATCGACATCGGCGGGGGCCGCCGCGACCGCGGCCTTGACGTCGGCGAGGTACTTGTCCTCGGCGGCCTTGAAGCCGGCCATATCTTCCCAGATCTTCGGCGCCGCCGTGGTGTCGCCGGTATCGCTGCCCTTCGGGAACAGGGCCTCGACATCGAATTTCTCGGCATTGGCCTGCAGCGCCTGCAATTGCGTCAGCACGGCAGCGGCATCAAAAGCCTCTTCGCCCTTGACCACTTTCGACAGGCCGCCGACGAGCTTTCCGCGTTCCTTCATCAGAGCCTGCCGGTCGAGGATCGGATCGGCAAAGGCGGCCGAAACCGTGACGGCGAGCATTGAGATGGCGATGACAAGCTTTCCCATTCATTTGGCTCCATGATGAAGGCATTTCAGGACAGAACGTTAACGGACGCGGCGGGCGGAATATTCCCTTCTGTTCGAACGATTTTGCTGAAACCAGCTCAAACCCGGATCAGGCATTTGAAAAAGAAAAGCCCCGGCGTGCGGGGCTTTTCCGATGCTTCAATCAGCCTTTGGCCTTTTCGTACAGTTCGAGCACGTGATCCCAGTTGATCAGGCTGTCGACGAAGGCCTCGAGATATTTCGGGCGGGCGTTGCGGTAGTCGATGTAGTAGGAGTGCTCCCAGACGTCGACGCCAAGGATCGGCGAGGCGCCATGAACGAGCGGGTTTTCGCCGTTCGGGGTCTTGGAGATCGCGAGCTTGCCGTCCTTGACCGAAACCCAGGCCCAGCCCGAACCGAACTGCGTCGTGCCGGCGGCGATGAAGTCGGCCTTGAACTTGTCATAGCCGCCGAGGTCGCTGTCGACCGCCTTCTGCAGCGCGCCCGGCAGCTTGTTGCCGCCGCCGCCCTTCTTCATCCACTTCCAGAAATGGATGTGGTTGTAGTGCTGGGCGGCATTGTTGAAGAGGCCGGCATTCTTGCCGAACGACTGCTTGACCACCTCTTCGACCGAGAGATCGCCCATGCCGGCTTCAGCGGCGAGCTTGTTGCCGTTGTCGACATAAGCCTTGTGGTGCTTGTCGTGGTGATACTCCAGCGTCTCTTTCGACATGTAGGGCTGCAGCGCCTCATAGTCGTAGGGCAGAGCGGGCAATTCAAAAGCCATGGGTAGTACTCCCTCGTGGAAAAATCCGGTTCGGATACCGGATTAAGATAGGTCTGGATTGAGCTGGAACAACTCCGGAAGTGAAGTGTCGGTTCCCTTTCTAAGCGGGTTCCCGACAACTGTCACACGGTTTTGCAGCCCCAGGGCGGACAGCGACAAAAAGGCCGGGCCGACCGTCAGCCGGCGGACGTCGAATGCGCCCAGTCCCAATAAAGTTCGCGCGCCTTCTTGGCCACCGGCCCGGGCTGCAGGTCGCGATCCTCGATGCGTGTGACCGGCACGACCTTGGAATGGTTGCCGGTCGAGAAAATCTCGTCCGCCTCGAGGAAATCGCGCACCGACAGCGTCTTTTCCGTCGTTCTGAACCCGTATTCGCCGAGCAGCGTCATGGTGCGCGAGCGGGTGATGCCTGACAGGAAGGTGCCGTTCGGCGCCGGCGTCAGCACATGGCCGTCCTTGACCAGGAAGATGTTGGAGCTTCCAGTCTCGGCGACATTGCCCAGCATGTCGAGCACCAGCGCATTGTCGAAGCCGCGCATCTTGGCTTCGAGGATGGCGCGGCCATTGTTGGGATAGAGGCATCCGGCCTTGGCGTTGGTCGGCATGGTTTCGATGGTCGGACGCCGGAACGGCGACACCGTCACCGAAAAGCCGGTTGGCGGGATCATCGGCGATTCATAGAGGCAGAGGCAGAACCGCGTCGAGGCGGGGTCGGCCGGCACGCCCATGTAGCCGCCATGCTCGGCCCAATACATCGGCCTGATATAGACCGCCGTCTTGCCGTCGAACTTCTTCAATCCGTCCCAGGTCAGCCCCACGATCTGGTCAGGCGTCATATTGGGCTTGAGGCCAAGCGCAATGGCCGATGCATTCACCCGCCTGGCGTGGAGATCGAGATCGGGCGCGACGCCCTCGAACCAGCGGGCGCCGTCGAACACGCTGGTGCCGAGCCACATGGCGTGGCTGCGCGGCCCCAGAATGGCGACATTGCCCTTGTACCAGTCGCCGTCGACGAAGGTCCATGTCGCGGATTGCGCGGCTGCCGCCAGTGTCATTGCGTTGTCCTGTTCCGATCAATCTTGTGTGACGGCATTGGAAGATGCTTTGGGCGGCGCCGTCAACCAGCATCGGGGAGTTTTGTTGAGGCCAGCGGCGGCGGCATGCAATCAAGGCTTGCACCTTGCCGCGCCTCGCCTCAAAACTGTTGCCATGCAATACGCCGCCTATGTTTTCGACGCCTATGGCACGTTGTTCGACGTGCATGCCGCCGTGCGCCGCCATGCCGACCAGATCGGGCCGGACGGCCAGTTGCTGTCCGAAATCTGGCGCGCCAAGCAGCTTGAATATTCCTGGGTGCGCACCCTGATGGGCGCCTATGCCGATTTCTGGCAATTGACCGAACAGTCGCTCGACTTCGCCTTGCGCAAGGTTCCCTCCGCAGATCCCGGCCTGAAGGCCAAGCTGCTGGACGCCTACTGGCGGCTGGATTGCTATCCGGAAGTGCCGGCCGTGCTGAAGGCGCTCAAGGCTTCGGGGGCTCGGCTGGCGATCCTTTCCAACGGCTCGCCCGAGATGCTGGAAGCGGCGGTCAAATCCGCCGCCCTCGACCAGGTTCTGGACGACATCTACTCCGTCGACGCGGTGCGGCGCTTCAAGACCGATCCGGCGGTCTACGATATGGTCGCCACCGGCTGGCGTCTCTATCCCGGCGCGGTTTCGTTTCAGTCGTCCAACCGTTGGGACGTGGCGGGCGCCACCAAATTCGGCTTCCGCACCGTGTGGATCAACCGTACCAACCAACCCGAGGAATACCGGGACTATCCGCCGACGCTGATCCTGCCCTCGCTCGAGGCCCTGGTCACCGCCTGACTGTCCAGCTGTTACCCTGGAGCCACAGTGGCCGCGCGGTCACAGCTTCGCCTTTCTTTGTCCACGTTCGGGCCAGAATCGGAACCGCCTATCGCCTCAGGTGTTGTCAGGCACCCGCGTAGCGACAGGCGTATTCACGCTTTGTTGCAGTTTGAGTTCTAAAGAAGGCAGCCATGTCCATACCCGAAATCGAATCCCTCCGCCTGAGCCGTCGCGGCTTCCTCAATGCCGCAGCACTTGGCGCTGCCTCGATCGCGGTTTCGGCCTGCACCACCACCGGACCCGGCCCAGCCCAGCCGCCGCCACCAACCTATGTCGAACCGCCGCTGGCCGACTATGCCTCCATGTATGCGGCCGTCAACGATGGCGGCTTCGACCTTCCCGCCATCCCTGTCGACAGGATCGACCCGCAGTTCCTGCGTCAGGTCGTGCCCGATCCGACCGGGCAGAAGCCTGGGACCATCGTCGTCGATACGACAGGCCACTTCCTCTATCTGGTCCGCCCCGGCGGCCAGGCCATCCGCTATGGCGTGGGTCTCGGCCGCGCCGGCTTCGAATGGTCGGGCGATGCCGTCGTGCAGTGGAAGCAGAAGTGGCCGAAATGGACGCCGCCGGATGAGATGATCGCGCGGCAGCCGGAATTGAAGCAGTACAGCGCCGACAATGGTGGCATGCCCGGCGGCCTGAAGAACCCGCTCGGCGCGCGCGCGCTCTATCTCTTCCAGGGCAATGTCGACACGCTCTACCGTCTGCACGGCTC
>NZ_JAFKIC010000383.1 GCF_017306585.1 Mesorhizobium sp.
GATCAATGGCATCTGGCAGGACCATTACCTCTACGCCCGGATCGCGGACGATCCGCCGGGCGATGGAACGAAGGGCTGATTGTGACGAATTTTTCGCGATTAGCGTCGCTGTTCGCCCTGATTCTGGCGATTATCATCACGTTTTCGGCCGCCGTTCCGGCTTTGGCCGTCGAACCGATCAAGATTTCGCGCGACGACAAGGCACTCGACCTCTCCCGGGCCTTCGACCTGTATCCGAATCAGGGCGAGCATTTCCAGGTCTCGACCGCGCCTGGCCCCGACGGCATCGTGCGGCGCATCGAGGTCGAAGCCAAGGACACGCGCTCCACCGGCGACTGGGCCGTCTTCGCGCTTGCCAACACGACCGACCAGCAGCTCGACCGGCTGATCGTCGTGCCGCATTTCCGGCTGGTGAACTCAGGCATCTTCTGGCCCGATCTCGGCTCGACCCGCATCGCGGCCATCACGCCCAGCGAAGGTTTCGCGCTCGACCGACAGACAAGTCCGGACGCCGACGTCTTCCGGGTGACGCTGAACCCGGGCACGGTGATCACCTTCATCGCCGAGCTTGCCTCGCCCAAGCTGCCGCAGGTCTATCTCTGGGATCCGGAATCCTACAAGGACTCGGTCAATTCCTATACGCTGTTCCGCGGCATCGTCATCGGCATCGCCGGCCTGCTGGCGCTATTCCTGACCATCCTGTTCGTGGTCAAGGGGACTTCCATGTTCCCGGCCACCGCGGCGCTGGCCTGGGCGGTGCTTGCCTATATCTGCGTCGATTTCGGCTTCCTCAACAAGATCATCGAGATATCGCCCGTCAACGAACAGATGTGGCGGGCCGGAACCGAGGTGGCGCTGGCGGCCACCTTCGTGGTGTTCCTGTTCGCCTATCTCAACCTCAACCGATGGCACGGCCATTTCAGCTATGGCGCACTGGTCTGGATTCTGGGCCTGCTGCTGATCGCCGGGGTCGCCATCGTCGACCCCGCCGTCGCTGCCGGCATCGCCCGGATCTCGTTTGCCGCCACCGCGCTCACCGGGCTCGGCCTGATCATCTTTCTTGGCATACGCGGCTACGACCGAGCTATCATGCTGGTGCCCAGTTGGGTGATGGTGCTGCTCTGGCTATGCGGATCGTGGATGGCGATCACCGGCATGCTCGACAACGACATCGCCCAGCCGGCACTCGGCGGCGGGTTGATCCTGATCATCCTGTTGATCGGCTTCACCGTCATGCAGCACGCCTTTGCCGGCGGGGCGCTGCATCAGGGCCTGTTCTCAGATCTGGAACGGCAGGCGCTGGCGGTGGCCGGATCTGGCGACACCGTGTGGGACTGGGACGTGCTGCGCGACCGCGTCGTCACCAAACCCGACGTCAGCCTGCAGCTCGGTCTCGCCCCCAACAGCCTTGGGGGC
>NZ_JAFKIC010000213.1 GCF_017306585.1 Mesorhizobium sp.
ATCGACGCGCACCAGATGACGCTTGGCGCTCAAACCTCGCAACAGCCCCTTGTGCGTGAAATGAGTGTGGGTGGCGTCAAGAATGTTTTCGGCCGCGTCGATGACGGTTGATTGCGTCGAGGAGCGGACGCGCCGCACGATGATGTCACGGCCTTGCATGCAATGGAGGTAAGGTTCGCTCTCGGGCGCGCCGGCCGAAACAAAGACCACCCCGTCGCGCTCGATGGCGCTGTAGCGGCGCACCCGGTAATGCGGCATCTCGCCGATATGTCCGGGAATGGCCGTGCAGCGGCCGTTGCCGTCATAGCGCCAGCCGTGATAGGGGCACTCGATCTTGCCATTGATGACTTTGCCGGTAGACAGTTCCACCAGGCGGTGCACGCAACGGTCGAATAGCGCCGCGATGCCCTTGTCCGAGCGGAACAAAACCACCGGCGCGCCTTCGAACAAGATGCGGCGTGGCTTGCGATCGACATCGGCGGTTAGCGCCACGGCCTGCCAGAAATCCTTGCGCGGAGCCTTGCTCACAGTTCGAATCTCCGAAGCAGCGGTATGCCGACCCAGGCCAGCACATATTCCATCACCCGCACCGCCAGGCGCCGGTGAAGCGGCAGATGCCCGACATAGCAGGCGTTGTACTCCACCGCCGGCACGGCGCCACGCCGGCGTTTGAAACCGGCGGCGCCAGCGCTCATGTTGAAGAACAGGCCATGCGCCGTGGCATGATCCTGCGCCAAAGCCATTATCATCCGGTAGAGTCCATCATTGACCGGCAGGGTCGTGTCGTAGCCGACGATCGGCTGGGTCAGCGTGGCGCCGTTCTCGAACAGTGCGGTGACGGCGACCAATTGGCCGGCGCCATCGCGCAGCCCGGTAAGCCGCAGGATGCCGCGGCGGTGCATTTCGGCGATATAGCGCGCCGTGTACTGTGGATTGAGTGGCGTGTATTTCTGCAGATAGAGCAGTGCGTAGAGCTCTTCGCTTCTGGCGTAGTCGGCTTCCGTGAAATCGGCGTTGCCGACGCGCCGAAGAGGAGTGGCCCGTAGCCGGGCGCGGTCGCGCTTCATGTCGCGCGTCATACGCGGCGCGGCAGTCCGGTCAGCGAAGATGTAGATCTGGCGCGCCGCCAGCATGCGAAAGCCCGCCGCTTTCAGTGCGGCGATCGTGGGCGCATCGGCGATCTCGTTCAGCGAGCGGATGACTATGGCTCGGTCGGGAAACCGCGCCGTAAGCTCGGCGCGCATCGCCGAGACAAGGGCCTTGTCGAGCAAGGGCACGGGATTGGTCGAAAAGAGCCAGTTGTTGACCTGCGCCTGATGGTCGAGGCCGCTTGCCCGGACCAGAGGCGCGCACAAGCCGATGAGCTTTCTGATCGCCTTTTGCAGAAACGGGTTCGGCGCGAAATTGCGCGTCTCGTCGATCGCATAGTCGATATAAGCGCTGGACGGGCAGCAGATATAGCAGTTCGGCGCATCCCGGGCGTCGTTCAAGGTGAGCGGAAAGGCGCGCCCTGCAATCTCGAACGGCTCGACGCGGACGGTCAGGTTGGCAATGAGGTCGGCCACCGGGACCTCGTTGAAAAGCCGTGCGAACGCCTCGACTTTGTCAGGCTTGTTTTCGACCCGGCCTGATGGCTCCGGGAACTGCCGCGCGGCTGCCGCCCGGCTCATGGTTTTGCCTCCGGCGGCAGGCGGCACTCGACACGACGCAGTTTGCGGCTGGTTTCCAGGGGCAGGGGTGCGCATACCAGTTCGACCGTGACGGTGGCCTGGCGCAGGTTGAGCAGCGACCGCACCGCCACCAGCGCGGCCTGCGCCGCATCCCCGGCCAGTTCGGTCTTGAGGCGCAGTTCGACAGCGCCGGGCGCGGTCTGGATGAGGCGGAAGTCGTCGATACGCCGGTCCGCCTTCAACACCGCGTTGCGCAGGATGTCGGGTGTAACCAGGATTGGTCCCTGCGTCGAAGCGAACCGGAAGACATCGTCCATGCGGCCGACGATCTCGTCCACAACGCGCAATGGCGAGCCGCAGGCGCATGGCGTCGAGGACAGGCGCAAGAGATCGTTCATCCGGTAGCGCGCCATGATCTGGGTCTGGCGGCGGAAGGTCGTCACCAGCGGCATCACCAGCCCGTCACCGGCGGGTTCGAACTCGAAGAAGACGGAATCCTCGGCCAGATGCAGGCTGCCCTGCCGACAGGTGACCGCAAACAGTCCTTCGGTCGCCATATAGATCTGATCGAGCCTGCGCCCGAAAAAGGCTTCGATCTCTGGCCGGTCGACCGGATCGAGCGTCTCGGCAGCGGAAAAGACCCGCAGCGGTGACAGCCGAAAACCTTCGCTGGCGAAATGGCGCAGAATCTTCGGTGGCGCGATGATCACAGTCGGCGCGAAGTCCTCCAGCGCCGCCCTCCATTGCTCCGGCCCGAGCGTCAGGTCGAAGAAACGCAGCTCGATGCGCCCTGATTTGCGGGCGCTGTCATAGAGTCCGGTGTTCTGGGGCAGGATCACCGCCACGCGCTGGCGTTTCCACAGCAGGTCGGCAATGGTCTTGGCCAGGATGGCGCCCAGCCAGCGGTATTTTTCGGCTTCGGAAATGACGAACAGGCCGCGATTGCCCGACGTGCCGGTGCTGGCTCCGACAGTGAGTGCACCAAGGCGACCGTCGCTGGTCGCGGCTGCCCAGGCGTCGCGGCTCGACACGCCCGCGACGTTGAAGCGCTCAAAATTCGCCATCAGCAGCGCCTTGTCGGTCACCGGCAGGTCACCGCAGCGCAGGGGCGCCTTGCCGTAAAACGGGGCGCGAGGCAGGTCGCGGTCGAGCCAGCGGCGCAAGCTTCGCGCCTGCCAACGCTCGAAGTTCTTGCGGCTCTTGCGCGACACCCATGAGGTTACTGCAAAGGATTTGAGCGCTTCGGCCAGCCCGATCATCCATCCTCCGGCGCCAGATCGTACTGTGTCAGTCCGGGGTCGTGGCAGAACATCACCTCACCGCCGGTGGCCAGGAAACGGCGCAACATTGCGCTTGTCGGCTCGATCGCCGAAAAATCCTCGGCGATCAGGCTGGCCGGAAAGCCCGGTGTGCGGTTCTCGACCAGCGCCTTGATCAACCACTGCACGTCGACGGCATAAAGCAGCGGCCGGTCCAGTTGCGCGAACAGCAGGCCGAATTGACCATCGGAATGGCCGGGCAGATCGACAGCGACCACGCTACCGTCGCCGAGCAGATCGGCGCCGCCGGGCACGTCATCGCGTGACGCTACCTGTTTCATTGTAGACAGTCCGTTGAGCCGGTCTTCGAAGTTGTCCGGGAACAGTTCGGGAAACACGCCATGGCGCAGATTCTGCCAGGCTGTTTTCGACTTCAAGCGAGCCCACGCCGCGTCATTGGCGATGAAGCGGGCATTGGGGAAGAGTGAAAGACCGGAAGTATGGTCGGCATGAAAGTGCGTGATGATGACGGCGCGCACGTCGAATGGCGTCAAGCCAAAGCGCGCCAGAACCGGGACCGGCTGCTCGGTCGCGATGAGTTCGGGTTTGAGTGCCGAACCATAGAAGCGCAGCGCCGCGCTGCGCTGCGCGCCGCTGACCACGTGCGGCGTATAGCCGGTGTCGACCAGCACCGGCCCGGCCTGTGGGTGGAGGATCAGCCCATAACGGACGCGCAACCGGATTTTTTGCCAACTGCCGCCACGCAGGATGAGTCGTTCGGCGGCGCTGACCCAGGCGCTGTTGGCGAAGGCGATCTTCATGCTGCCTCCCAGGCTTCGCGTCCTCTGGCGAAGGTGCGGTCGAGCCCATTCTCGAACGCAACTTTCGGCGCCCAGCCCAGCACCCGGGCGGCCTTGGAAATATCGAGGCTCTGGGCATAGGCAAACAGGCCCAGGCCATAGCGGGTGACCGGTGGCTCTGGCCGGCCCGGCAAATGCAGCGCCACGGCCTCCATCATGCCGGCCACGAGCATCGCCGGTGCCAGCGGTGTCTTACGCCATCGCGGCTGCAGCCCGGCCCGCGCGCAGGCAGTGTCGGCAATGTGGCGTACCGAAAGCACTTCGCCGCCCGAAATGTTGAAGATTTGGCCCTCGGCACCGACGCCGGCGGAGAGCGCCGCGAACACCGCATCGACGACATCGTCGACATGGGTGAGATCGATGCGTGCCTGACCATCGCGAAACAGCGGTAATGGCCGGCGCCGCGCCGCCTGCAGCAGGCGGGGCAGGAGCGCGCGGTCGCCGGCACCGTAGATGCCGCGTGGCCTCAGCACCACGGGCCCGATGGCTGGCGCCGCCAGCACGATCTCTTCGGCCTGGCGTTTGGTGCGGGCGTAATGGTTGACCGGATCCGGCAGGGGACTGTCTTCGGCGACGCCAAGCTGATCGCGAAAGGCGAAACCGACTGAAGGGCTCGAAATCTGGACAAAGCGGCGCACACCGCGACGTTGCGCGAAATCGACGAGATTGCGGGTCGCCGCGACATTGGCCGCATCGAAATCGGCCAGCCGGCCGAACGGCGAAGAGAGCGCGGCGCAATGCACGATGGCATCGACCTCGCCGAACTCGGCATCGGCCTTCGCGTCGAAGGGTCGCGAGAACTCGCGACAAAGGACGGTGTGGCCTGCGGCTCGAAGCGCTGCGCTGCGTGCGGTATCGCGGCCTTGCGCCAGAACCGGCGTGCCCGCGGCGGCCAGCCGCGCCACGATATGGCCGCCCAGAAAGCCGGTGGCGCCGGTGACGAGCACGCGTCCCATCAGGCCTCCAGCGCCATGCCGCCAAAGGAGACGCCAGCCGAGGTGCCGAGGAACAGCACTTTCGTGCCCGGCATGACGCGGCCCTGCTTGCGTGCAATGTCGAGCGCGAAGGGGATGGACGCTGCGATCTGGTTGCCGTAGCGCGCCGAAATATCGACCAGCTTCTCCGCCGCGAAACCTGTCTGGCGTGCCATATGCGCCAGAGCGAAAGGGCTCGCCTGGTGCGGCACGATGAGACCGACATCTTCATGCCGCCAGCCGGCACGCTGCAGGAGCTCATCGACGAAACCGTTGAAATGGCGCGAAGTCACCCGAAACAGCTCCTTGCCGTCCATCTGGAACAGCGCATTGCGGGAAAACTCCTCCGGCTGGCGATGAAAGTCGAAGCGTGTGCCGCCGGCGCCGATGCCGCAGGCCTCGTAGGCCGACGGATAGGTCCGCATCAGATTGGCAGATATCTCGCCCTCTCCGGGCACCGCCTTGCGCAGCACCGCGGCCGCCGCGCCGTCGCCAAACAGGGCGGCGATCTCGGGTTGATCTGTCCACGGCAGGGCCCGTGAAGCGACTTCCGACGAGAACACCAGCGCCATTTGGCATTGCCCGGCCTCGATCATGCGGGCGGCCGTCTCGAAGGCGGTTAGAAAACCCAGGCAGGTGCTGTTGACATCGAAAGCGGCGGCCGAGCCGTCGGCCAGCCCCAGGCGCTGCATCACCAGTGGCGCTGTCGATGGCAGCGGCTGGTAGGGCACCGCGCATCCGCCGATGACGAGATCGACGGCATTTGGCTCCGATCCGGCATCGGCCAGCGCCAGGCGGGCGGCGGCACAGGCGAGATCTACTTGCGATTCGGTGTCGCAGACATAGCGTTCCACCACGCCGGTGGCCGCTTCGAGCCGGCCCTGGTCAAAGCCCAGCCGCTCGTCGAGACTGCGGGATGTCACGCATTGAGCGGGTAGCGCGCGCCCGGTTCCGACGATCTTGATCCGCATTCTCAGCCGCCCAATGAGTTGCGATTTCTAACGCATAAGCCAGGCTGATGGTAGGAGTGAGGCGGAAGCCATCGCCTCGACAACCCCGCATCTGACAATCATCGGAGACATCGGTTTTCCCGATGGCGCCGGTCAGCGCGCGAAGCGACGTTTGATGCGATCAGCCTTCCTGCCAAGGGATGCGAATGCCCGCCGAGCCATGCCCGATATCTTGGCATCCAGACGGCTCTCCGCCTGCATACGTGTCACTTTTTCGGCCAGCCGCGAATTCTCGGAGCGCAGCTTATCGATTTCGGCGCGGAATTTGGGCGAATGCACCTTGGCTATGTGAGCCCATAACTCTCGTTGCGAGCGCTCGAGATAAGCCTTTCGGTCCAGTGCATGGGGCTGAAGTTCATCGCGGACCCTGGACGCATGCGCGCCAAGTCCGATCACGGCAACGGTGTCTGGCAGAAATACGGTTTCATGCGCGATGCCGAGATGGTCCAGAAAGCGTTCCGCATTGATGATCGCGTCCGCGATCAGGTTGGCATCGTGGAAGCACACGACGCAATCCGCCTTCATAAACCGCAGAACGCCGACGAAATCCGAAAAACAGGCCTCGTTTGTGTGCACCCCATCGATAAATGCGAGCGTGGCTTTTGGGCCTGCCGCCGCTGGAGAAACAGCGGAGACATCGCTGTCGAACGTCGTCAACTTCGTCATTGCCGAGGGAGGAAGTTCGTCCGACAACACGGCGATCATGCGGGCCGTTGAATTTTGGGGATAGTGGATAAGCTCGGCGCGTTCGTCAGGTAGCGCCGCTGGCCGCGGATCGAAGGACAGCGCGGCCTCACATGCCGGGTCGATCAGGTGCGGGAACAGGCTTCCGCCGACATGCGAGCCAACTTCAAGATAGGTGTAACGGCCGAGGATCGACCGCACGAGATTCTGAACCCGCAGGAAACTGGCGCGGTCACCAAGAGTGCTATGCGTTTCGACCTTGAAAACGGCAATGTCGAGCGTCTCGATCATGCCCAGCGCCTGGCTGGCTGTCAGCATCGGGTGACTCCCTGGCGCGGAGATCGTCCTGCACGGCGCGGGCGGGCGAATCTTCACAGGTGGTAGCCGCGTCTTCGCCTGGATTTCGACAATGGCATACCGCGATTGAAGACTGCGGCCAGCTCGCTTGCAGCTTTATTCCACACAGAAGCCCCCGAACAAAGTCACGGGGGAGTTATCCGGTCACTTGATGGTGCAAGAAGCCTGCCGCGGATCCAAAATTCCGGCTTCAGTCCTTCGCGCGTTCCACGTAGGAGCCATCGGCCGTCATCACCACCACGCGGGTGCCGGGCGCGATGTGCGGCGGTACTGCGGTGCGCACGCCGTTGGAAAGCACGGCCGGCTTGTAGGAGGACGACGCCGTCTGGCCCTTGGTCGTCGGCTCGGTCTCGACCACCTCGAAGGTGGCGCGCTGCGGCAGCACCAGGGCAATGGCGATGCCGTTGAACTGCGACACCTGCACCGGCATGCCTTCCTGCAGATAAGGCGCTGCGTCGCCGACCACGGCTTCCGTCACCGCCACCTGGTCGTAGGTCTCCGGGTTCATGAAGTGATAGCCTTCGCCGTCGGCGTAGAGGAAAGTGTGCTCGCGTTCCTCGACATAGGCGCGCTCCACCTGCTCGGTGGTGCGGTAGCGCTCCGAAACCTTCACCCCGTCGCCGATACGGCGCATGTCGAGCTGGGTCACGGGCGTGCCCTTGCCCGGATGGATGTTTTCGGCAAAGAGGATCACATAAAGCTTGCCGTCCTTGTCGACGACATTGCCTTTGCGGAGCGAACTGGCGATGACTTTCACCACGGTGTTATATCCTGCGAGGTTTGACTGGCGTTTGCCGGCTTGCGCGGCGCTGGATGGGGGCCTAGCGCATCTTGGCCCGAACCGCCAGCCCCCTCAGCAAGCTGAAACGCGCCGATGACCGCTGCTTCGCCCTGGTGGACGCCTCACGTCCATGCCGACCGCCGCCCGCGGCTGCTGTTGCGCAACGGCCTCACGGCCGCCTTGCGCGACTGGTTCGCGCGACACGATTTCATCGAGGTGGAAACATCCGCCCTGCAGGTCTCGCCCGGCAATGAGGCGCATCTGGCGGCTTTCGCCACGGAGGCAATCGGCCCGGATGGCGCAAAGTCACCGATTTATCTCCACACCTCGCCGGAATTCGCGTGCAAGAAGCTGCTCACGGCTGGCGAACAGCGCATTTTCAGTCTTGGCCCGGTCTATCGCAATCGCGAGCGCGGCCCCTTGCACCATCCCGAATTCACCATGCTCGAATGGTACCGGGTGGGCGAGACCTATGACAGCTTGATGCGCGATTGCGCCGATCTGCTGGCACTGGCCGCCACCAGGGCAGGGGCCGCGCGCTTTTCCTTTCGTGGCCGCGATTGCGACCCGTTCGCCGAACCCGAGCGGTTGACGGTGGCGGACGCTTTCACACGGCACGCCGGCATCGATTTGCTGGCCACGGTCGCCGGCGACGGAGGCACCGACCGCGAGGCGCTTCATGCCGCGCTGGTTCAAGTCGGTCTGCGCACGGCGCCCGACGACAGCTGGGCCGACCTGTTCAGCCGGGTGATGGTGGAGAAAATCGAACCCAATCTCGGCATCGGTCGGGCCACGATATTGTGTGAATATCCGGTCGCCGAAGCGGCGCTGGCGCGGCCGAGCCCCAGGGATTCCCGCGTCGCCGAGCGCTTCGAGCTCTATTGCTGCGGCGTCGAACTCGCCAACGGCTTCGGTGAACTGACAGACCCGGCCGAACAGCGCCGGCGGTTCATCATCGAAATGGACGAAAAGCAGCGTATCTACGGCGAGCGCTACCCGTTGGACGAGGATTTCCTCGCTGCGCTGGCCATCATGCCGCAGGCCAGCGGCATCGCGCTCGGCTTCGACCGGCTGGTGATGCTGGCGACAGGCGCTCAGAAGATCGAGGATGTCATCTGGACGCCTGTCGCAGCCTCCTGAACAACCTGCCCGACAGGCTCTGCCTCAATGCGCGAAAACCTGTTCCAGTGAGCGAAAGCCCTTGAACTCCAGGGCGTTGCCAGAGGGATCGCGGATGAACAGTGTCGCTTGTTCGCCGGGCTCGCCCTTGAAGCGGACCATTGGCCGTTCCAGCCAGTCGATGTCGTCGCGCGCTTCCAGCCGTGTTGCCAGACGCTGCCAATCATCCATCAGCAGCACCGCTCCGAAATGCGGGATCGGCACCAGAATACCGTCGACCTTGCCGTCAGCGGCGGCTTTCGCGGCCTGCGGCCGCAAATGCGCCGACATCTGGTGGCCGAAAAGGTCGAAATCGACCCAGGTCGCCGAAGAGCGGCCGATCGCGCAGCCCAGCACTTCGCCATAGAAAGCGCGGGTTTCATCGAGATCACGAACCGGAAAGGCGAGATGGAAAGGCGTCATGGAAGAGGCTCCGTACAGGCTGCGGACTGTTTTGCGTCGTCCATTTCGCGGTGGCAACGGCAAATCGATGCATTCTGATTGAAGCCCATGCCATTGCACAAGCCGGACCGGAACAATAGATGGGTGGGCGGCCATGGGCCGGCCGCAGCAGCAGGATCACAGGCATGACCGACATATCAGACGCAGCAAAATTGACCGACCGCGTCGCCGCGCTGGTCGAGGCCGCCAGGAAGGCCGGTGCCGATGCGGCCGACGCAGTGGCCGTGCGTGGCCGCTCCACCGGCGTGTCGGTGCGGCTCGGCAAGGTCGAGGGCACCGAATCGTCCGAGAGCGAGGACGTATCGCTGCGTGTCTTCGTCGGCCAGCGCGTGGCGAGTGTATCGGCGACGGCCGCATCGGACCCGACGACGCTGGCTGAGCGCGCCGTGGCGATGGCCAAGGTCTCGCCGCAGGATCCCTATCAAGGTCTCGCTGATCCGGCGCTGCTTGCGAAGCAAACGCGCGATCTCGGCCTTTTCGATGGCACCGAAGTTCCGGCCGACCGGCTGAAGGAGGCGGCCCTGGCGGCGGAAGCCGCCGCCCTCGCCGTCAAGGGCGTCACCAATTCGGCCGGCAGCAGCGCCGGCGCGGGCATGGGTGGCCTGGTGCTTGCCACGTCGCACGGTTTTGTCGGCCACTATGTCGTCTCGCGCTTTTCGCGTTCCGCCAGCGTCATTGCCGGCGAAGGCACCGGCATGGAGCGCGACTATGAATTCTCCTCGCGCCTTCATTTCGCCGAGCTCGACGCGCCCGAAGAGATAGGCCGCAAGGCCGGCGAGCGCGCCGTGCGCCGCCTCGGTGCGCGCAAGGCGGCGACCGGGCCGGTCGATGTGGTGTTCGATCCACGCGTCGCGCGTGGCATTGCTGGTCACCTGGCTGGCGCCATCAACGGCGCATCCGTCGCGCGCAAGACCTCGTTCCTGCGCGACCAGATGGGCAAGCAGGTCGCGGCCTCCTCGATCACGGTCACCGACGAGCCTCTCAGGCTGCGCGGTCAGGCCTCGCGTCCGTTCGATGGAGAGGGCATCGAAGGCGAGAAGCTGCTGATGGTCGAAAAGGGCGTGCTCAACCACTGGTTCCTGTCGACGTCCGCCGCGCGCGAACTCGGCCTTGTCACCAACGGGCGCGGATCGCGCAGCGGCTCTTCCGTGTCGCCATCTTCCACCAATCTTGCCATCGAGCCCGGCGAGCGGTCGCCCGAAGAGCTGATCAAATCGCTCAAGACAGGCTTCTATGTCACGGAAGTGTTCGGTCAGGGCGTCGACATGGTGACCGGCGAGTACAGCCGTGGCGCCTCCGGCTTCTGGATCGAGAACGGCGAGCTTGCCTATCCGGTCGCCGAGGTCACCATCGCATCGAACCTGAAGACGATGTTTCTCAACATGGTGCCCGCCAACGACCTCGACCGCAATTTCGGCACCGCTGCTCCCACGCTGCTGATCGAAGGCATGACCCTTGCCGGAGCATGAGCTGACCACGGCCACTTCCGGCGCCGCCGAGGATTTGCTGCTGCTGCGCGACGCTGCCCGAGAGGCGGGCCTCATTGCCATGCGCTACTTCGGCAAGGATCCGCAGGTCTGGATGAAGGGCGGCACGTCGCCGGTCAGCGAAGCAGATCACGCCGCGGACGCCTATCTGCGTCGAACGTTGCTCGCTGCGCGGCCCGATTATGGCTGGCTGTCGGAAGAGACTGTCGACGACCCGGCGCGGCTTTCGGCGCCCCGCACCTTTGTCGTCGATCCGATCGACGGTACGCGCGGCTTCCTCGAAGGCCAGCGCACCTGGTGCGTCAGTGTCGCCGTGGTCGAGCATGGCCGCACGCTGGCCGGCGTGCTTGAGTGTCCGGCGCTGGATGAGACGTACTGGGCGCTGCCCGGCGAGGGCGCATTCCGTAACGGCAAGCGCATCGCCATCCGTGAACTCGGAGAAAAGGCCGAGATTTCCGGGCTGAAGCAATTGATCGACCTGGTACCGGCCGGCTGGCAGAAACGGCTGACGCGAGCTCCCTACAGTCCTTCGCTAGCCTATCGGCTGGCCATGATCGCCAATGGTTCGCTCGACGGCACTTTCGTAAAGCCGAATGCCCATGACTGGGATATAGCCGCCGCCGATCTCATCCTGCGCGAGGCCGGCGGCCAGTTGCTCGATCCGTATGGGCGGGCACCGCTCTATGCCGGCGCGGTGACGCGCCACGGCGCGCTTGCCGCCGGCAGCGGTGACTTGCTGGCGGTGCTCGTGGACGTCATTGCCGGCCTGGACGGGTGAAAGCGCATTCGAAGGTTCCAAAGTCGGCGGCTTTGGTCTAGACCTGTCACAAACTCACAATATGTGAAGGACAGACATGGCCGCGGAAGACGGAAAGAAACAGCTTTTGCATCTGGTGTTCGGCGGCGAACTGAAAAAGCTGGGCGGCACGGAATTCCGTGATCTCGACGCGCTCGACATCGTCGGCGTTTATCCGGACTATCAAACCGCGCATACGGCGTGGAAAGCCAAGGCGCAAGCCAGCGTGGACAATGCCCATATGCGTTATTTCGTCGTTCATCTGCATCGTTTGCTGGATCCCGACAACAAGGCCGCCGGTTGACGTCGATGGAGCATGATCTGGCGAAAGGGCCCGCCGGCGAGGCCGCGGCCCCCGGCAGGGGCCGAGGCCGCACGACCAAGACTTTCTGGCGCAGGATTCGCGAACCGCTCGCGCAGTCGCGATTCGTCAAAAGCGCCATTGCCAGCCTGCTCGCCCAGTTCGTGCGGCTGGTCCGCCTGACCAGTCCCCTGGTCGCCGGATCGGCGCGCTTTTCGGGTGGCGCCTACGCCGAGTTCGAGCCGGGCATCATCGCGTTGTGGCACGGCCAGCACCTGTTGACGCCGGCCTACTATCCCAAGCGCAAGCCGTTGGTCGCCATGGTGTCGCGCAGCGCCGATGCTGAACTCAATGCGCTGATGCTGGAGAAATTCGGCATCGAGGCCGTGCGCGGTTCGGGCGGCCGCGACAATGCCAGGCATCTCGACAAGGGCGGAGCCAAGGCCCTCATCGCCCTCAAAAAGTCGCTCGTATCAGGCAAGAACGTTGCCATGATCGCAGATATTCCGCACGGCACGCCGCGCGACGCAGGGCTTGGTATCGTTCTCCTGGCGCGCCTCTCGGGCAGGCCTCTCCTGCCTGTCGCCATTGCCACCAGCCGCCGCAAGGTTCTGGAAAAGAGCTGGGACAAGACCACGATCAACCTGCCGTTCGGACGTTCCGCCGTGACCATCGGTGCGCCGATCTACGTGGCGTCGAATGCCGACGATGCCGAGATGGAGCGCAAGCGCCAGGAGGTCACCGCCGCCCTCAATGCCGCGACGGCCGAGGCTTACCGCCTCGTGGATGGTCGGCGATGAGCGGTCGCTGGGCGCGCGCCATGCTGTCGGCATATCGTTATGCCGGGGCGGCGGCCTATCCGATGGTCGGACCCTATGTCGCCTGGCGCACCTCGCGCGGCAAGGAAGACCGCAACCGGCGCCGTGAGCGTTACGGCGTCGCCGGCCGCCCGCGCCCCGAGGGGCCGGTCATCTGGATCCATGCCGCGAGCGTCGGCGAGACCTTGGCCGTCGTGCCGCTGGTCGAAAGCATTCTCGACTATGGCGTCAACATCGTGCTGACCACGGGCACGGTGACATCGGCGCAGGTCGTCGACGAGCGGCTCGGCGACCGCATCATCCACCAATATGTGCCGCTGGACCTGAAACCGGCGGTCAGCCGTTTCCTTGATCACTGGCGGCCGGACCTGGCGATCATCGCCGAATCCGAGATCTGGCCGATGACCATACTCGAGCTTGGCGCGCGTCATGTGCCGCAGGTGCTAGTCAATGGCAGGCTGTCCGACCGCTCGTTCACCTCGTGGAAGAAGCGAGCCAACATCGCCGAGGCGCTGTTCGAGAACCTCGCCCATGTCGTTGCCCAATCCGATGTCGATGGCGAGCGGTTTCGCGCGCTTGGCGCCCGGCCGGTTACCGTTTCCGGCAATCTCAAGGTCGACACCAATCCGCCGCCGGTCGACGAGCGAGCGCTGGCCAATTTGCGGCGGCAGATCGGCGGGCGCCCGACCTGGGCCGCGATCTCGACCCATGATGGCGAGGAAGTCGTGGCGGCCGAAGTCCACGCGACGCTGCACAAGCGTCATCACGGCCTGCTGACCATTGTCGTTCCGCGCCATCCCGATCGCGCCGAAGCGCTTGCCACGCAGATTTCCGGCATGGGCCTGAACGTCGCGCGGCGCAGCAAGGGCGATCGCATCGGGCCGGACACCGATATCCTGCTCGGCGATACGATCGGCGAGATGGGGCTGTATCTGAGGTTGACCGAGATTGCCTTCGTTGGCCGCTCGCTGACCTCCGAGGGCGGCCAGAATCCGTTGGAGCCGGCGATGCTCGACACCGCGGTCCTAGCTGGCCGCAACGTGCAGAACTTTCGGGAAGCCTACCAGCGTCTGCTCGACAGCGGCGGCGCCAAGCTGGTGCGCGACCGCGACATGCTGGCGGGCGCCGTGAATTTCCTGCTGACCAATGAAGTCGCCCGCCACGAGATGATGGCGGCCGGCGCGGCGACCGTCGACGAGATGCGCGGCGCGCTGGCGCGCACGCTGAAATCGCTGGAGCCCTACATTCAGCCGCTGGTCGTCAAGGCGCGCCTGAAGGGCGCGAACGGACGCTGACATGGCCTCCGAGGCGCCGCCATTCTGGTGGGAAGAGCCGGACTGGCGCGTGTTCGCCCTGTCGCCGCTGTCGGCGGTCTATGCGCTTGCCGCCGGCCGTGGCATGCGCAGGGCCCGGCGCGAGAAGATTGAGGCGCCGGTTCTCTGCATCGGCAATTTCACCGTTGGCGGGACTGGTAAGACACCAGTGGCCATCGCACTTGCCGAACAGGCCAAGCGCATGCACCTGAAACCAGGGTTCCTGTCGCGAGGCCATGGCGGCTCCTTCGCCGAGCCGCATGTCGTGGATGCCGGCCATGACAGCGCCAGGCATGTCGGCGACGAGCCGCTGCTCCTGGCCGAACACGCGCCGGTCGCGGTGACGCCCAATCGCGCCGCCGGCGCGCGGCTGCTCCTGGAAAAACATGGCTGTGATTTCCTGATCATGGATGACGGGTTCCAGAGCGCCCGCATCCACATCGACTACGCGCTGGTGGTCGTGGATGCCCGCTACGGGATCGGCAATGGCCGCGTCATACCCGGCGGCCCGCTCCGTGCCAGAATCGTCGACCAGTTGGTCTTCACCAGCGGGCTCTTGAAGATGGGCGAGGGCACGGCCGCCGATGCGGTGGTGCGCCAGGCCGCGCGCGCAGGCCGTCCGATCTTCGAGGCTCATACTCAGCCGACCGCCGGCGAGCGCTTCGCCGGCAAGCGCTATCTGGCCTTCGCCGGCATCGGCCATCCAGAAAAATTCTTCGATACCGTGCGTTCTTCTGGCGGCGAAGTGGTCCTGTCCAGGCCGTTTCCGGACCATCACTTCTATGCCGAGGACGAACTCGCCGAACTGGCCACGACAGCGCGCACCGAAGGACTGGGCCTCATCACCACCGCCAAGGACGCCGCCCGGCTGCGTCATGGCGCATCGCGGGACTTTCTCGACAGTCTCGATGTGCTGGAGATCGATACGGTCTTCGAACTCGACCACGTTCCCGGTCGTATCATCGAAGAAACGCTCGATGCCTGGCGGCAGCGTAAATTAAGGCGGTGACGTCTAGCTGCGTTTGCGCAACTCAGGATGCACCTCGATTTCGCGACGCAGCGAGACCGTGGCGTTGGCATAGGGCTCTTGCCTTGCCACACTCCAGTATTTCAGCTCGTCCAACGGGATGCTTTCCCCTGTCACCGCGCAACGCACGAACGAGCCGGGGCTGGTGACCTGGAAATCGCCGTCGAGATAGCGGATGCGGGCTTCCTTGCCGCCGGGGCCTTCGAAACGGTTCATCATGCTGAGGTGCCGAGATTCATCGGAATTTCATCGCCACAAATCGATGGCCAGGTCAAGCATGCGACAAGCCTCGGACAATGCTCGGGCGTTAACACAATCTTAAAAGCTTCTATTTTGGGGGCAATATGGAGATTTCTTCCGCCGGGCTGGCTTCCTTGCTGAAGGAGGCGATGACGCCGCAACCGGTGCCGTCGGCGAAAGCCGATCCGGTCAGGACGGCGCTGATCCGGGAGCTGGTGCAGCCGCCGGTGCCTTCTCTGTTCGCCCAGCGGACGGCGCCGACGCTGATGGCCATGCCGGCGGCGCCGATCGCCGTCAGATCGCAGCAGATCGCTTCGGCTGGCATCGTCGAGGCCTATATGGCTCAGCTCGATACCAGGGAAGAAGCTGCGCTCGCGGCGATCGCGGTAAGGAAGGGGACGCCTGAAGCCGAAACGCAGCGCGGCGCCTTGCCGCCCTCTGCAACGGCCAACGACAACGCTCCCGCGAGGGTGTCGGGCGTTTCATTGCTGTCATTTGTCCCGCCGCAGGTTCCGGCTCCGCGCAGCGCTGCTGCCCCGGGGGCACCAACAGGCCGACGAAAGCCGGCCTATCAAGCCCATGCAGTGGCGTTGAACCCCGAGCGCCTGATGGTGAAAATCGGCTTTGTCTCGATAGCATTCGGCCTGTTGGGCATGGTGACCATCGGATTCACACTGCTGCTGCTTCGCTGAACGTCGCACCGATCCTGCCGGCCGGCGCAACTATCGCTCGGCCTTGAGGAACTCCTCGACTTTCTCGGGTGCCAATCCGGCCTGCTGCGCGATGCGTCGGGCAAGGTCGGCGGCCGCACTGCGTGGCCGCCCCAGCGGCCGGTCGAGCCAGTAGGATACGGGATTGAGCGCGGTGCGCTCATCCACGGCGGTGATGCGGCCCGACGTCAACTGGTGTCCGGTCAGCGGTGGGCGCGCCAGCGCGATGCCCAGCCCATAGGCTGCCGCGTCCAGCACCAGATTGTAATCCTCGAAGCGCCGATCCTGCGGGCGCGGGCGGTAATCCATACCTTGCGCCGCGAACCAGGCGCGCCAGCCGGAAGCGTCCGAATCGTTGATCAGCGGAAATTTGAGCAGCCGGGCGGGATCGCCGCGCCCGACCTCGCGCGCTAGCCCCGGCGAGGCGACGGGAAAGACATGCTCCTCGAAAAGCTGCACCGAAACCCGGCCCGGAATGCCGCCGCGCCCGCACCGGATCGACAGGTCGATTCCTTCGTCGGCGAGGTCGGCCTGACGGATATCGACATCGAGCACGATGCGCAGCTTGGTGGGATGGCTCTCGAGCGCCGCCATGCGCGGCATCAGCCAGAGCCCGCTCACCGAGGGGATCGACGTCAGCCGCACCACAGCGGTGCCGCGCGGTTCGACCCAGCGGTCGGAATGGCTCGATATCAGCGCGAAGGCTTCCGATGTGCGCAGATGCAGGCGGTTGCCTTCGATCGTCAGCGTGACGCCGCGCGCGCCGCGATCGAACACTTTCAGTCCAAGCCAGTCCTCGAGCTTGGCGATCTGCCGGCTGACCGCGCCATGGGTGATGTTGAGCTTTTCGGCTGCAGCCGAAAAGCTGCCTGTCCGAGCCGCCGCGTCGAAGGCCCGCAGGGTTTCGAGCGGAACCATCGTATCTGAGCTGTGATCCATATTCACAGCTGATCCTCGATTTGGTCGTTTGTCAACGGGCAGGAAATGGCGTTTTGTGCTGTCGGGACGGAAGAACGTAAGGGATAGTGAGATGAGCGCGATGACGGGCACGTTGAATTCGACACAGCGCATGGACACCACCGCGGCAATCGCCGTCGCGCTGACGGTGGTCGGCTGGGCGTCCGCTTTCCCCGCGATCCGCGCCGGGCTTGCTGCCTTTCAGCCGCTGGAGCTGGGCGCGCTCCGCTTCGCCATCGCCGCCGCGCCGGCGGCGATCTATCTAGCTGTCAGGCGCCCGGCGCTGCCCGCGATCGGCGAGTTGTGGCGCTTCGCCTTTGGCGGCGCCATCTTCGTCGCGCTCTACACCGCAATGCTCAATTTCGGCGAGCAGACTGTGTCGGCGGGCGCTGCCGGGTTCATCATCAATGTCAGCCCGATCTTCACCGCCATCATGGCGATGGCGCTTCTGGGCGAGCGTTTTTCCGGCTGGGCCTGGGCGGGAACCGCGATTTCCTTCGCTGGCATAGGCATCATTGCGGTGGCCGACGGCAATGGCCTGCACTTCAACGCCGGTGCGCTGCTGGTGCTGGGCTCGGCGCTGTGCTCCGCCGTGAACACCATCGTCCAGAAGCCGCTGTTTGCACGCCATCACCCGCTGACCATCTCGGCGTCCAACATGGTGCTCGGCGCGCTCTGCCTGTCGCCCTTCCTGCCTGCCGCTCTCCAGCAGGCAGCGGTGGCCGATACGGCCGGCCTTGGCGCCGTCATCTATCTCGGTATCGTGCCGAGCCTGATCGCCTACGCCGCCTGGGCGACCGCTCTCTCGCGCCTGCCGGCGGCCCGTGCCTCCAATTTCCTTTATCTGGTCTCGCCGATGTCGGCCCTGATCGGCTTCTTCTGGCTGGGCGAAGTGCCGACGCTGCTCGGCATCCTCGGCGGCGCACTGGCGCTGGGCGGCGTCATAGTCGTGAATTTGAAGCGCTGAATCAAAAGTTTGCAGGCCTCTCCTGATTCAAATCGCGAAGCCGCCGGATGGACCGCGACGTTCGCGATGCAGACATGAGCCACGTGGGTGGCTATGTTGCCCCGGCTGGTCGTGGGGGGACAGGATGGCAAGGCGGTTCCTATCGGCAATTCTTTTGCTGCTGCTGTTAAGCGGCAAGGCCGCGGCCGGCTGGTACCATGTGGAGAATTACCAGGGCTCCATCGGGCCGCATCCGATCCACCTCTCCTTGCAGACCTATGATTTCGGCAGCGGCATAACGGTCGAGGGCAGTTACTTCTACGACTCCAGGCAAAGCCCGATAGCTTTGTATGGCAAGATCAGCGGCGGCAGGATCGCGCTGTGCGAAATTTCGGACGAGAAGGAATTCCAGCGCATATTCGTGATCGGCTCAAAAACGCCGGTCGATACCACCGGATGCGCGCTTACCCTCGATGTCACCGATAGCGGCGCCGCCGGAAACTGGAGCAAGGGGACGGAGACCTATCCCGTCAGCCTCAAGAGGATTGCCGGGCTGGACGACACCGGTGAAGGCAAGATCGACGGAGCCGTCGAGATTCCCTTTTGGGCGCAGACGGCCACCGACCGGTTCGCTGGCGTCTACAAAAACACCAGTGCCGGCATCTGCATGACGAAAATGCAGGTCATCAAAAAGCTCGGCGGAAAAGTCGCGCAGGAAGTCATTTTCAGGGATGACGATGTTTGCAGTGCGGGGATGCTGATGACCCCCATCTACATGAATGTCGAGAAATGGATCGAACACGGCAAGGACGTCATTTCCGTGAATTTTCGTGGCGGCGGTGCCGGAACGACGATCGACTACGTCTTCGATCCCACGACGAAGAAGTACCGGCAAAAGAAGTAACGCCGGGCATCCGCCTTCTGTCGGGCGCTGCCTCTGAGGTCACCGTCGGCCGAACAACCGCTCGATGTCAGCCAGCTTGAGTTCGATATAGGTCGGCCGGCCATGGTTGCAGGTACCCGAGCCCGGCGTCGCCTCCATCTGGCGCAGCAGCGCATTCATCTCCTCGGCCTTGAGCAGCCTGCCGGAGCGCACCGAGCCGTGGCAGGCCATGGTGGCGGCAATCTTGTCCAGCCGCTCCTTCAGCGTCTCTACCGTGTCATTGTCGGCGATCTCGTCGGCGAGGTCGCGTACCAGTTGCTGAACGTCCGTTTCGCCCAGCATCGACGGCGTCTCTCGCACGGCGACCGCGCCCGGGCCGAAGCGTTCCAGCCCCAGTCCGAACCGGGCCAGGGTTTCCGAATGCAGCGCGAGGCGTTCCGCGTCCTCTTCCGGCAGGTCGATGATCTCAGGCAGCAGCAGCATCTGCGAGGGCACGGCACGGGAGTGCAGGGCATTCTTCAGCGCCTCGTAGACCAGCCGCTCATGCGCGGCGTGCTGGTCGACGATCACCAGCGAATCCCTGGTCTGGGCGACGATGTAGTTCTCATGCACCTGGGCGCGTGCGGCACCCAGCACCATGCCGAGCAGCGTCTCGGTCGCCTCGCTCTGCCCGGCACGGGCATCGGCGCTGGCGAGCGGGCCGGCATCGAAGGCGGCCTGCCCGGATTCGCCAAGGCCGCGATGGTCGAAACCGGCTCCCTCGAAGCCCATGTCGAGCGGCCGCTGCGAAGAACGCGCCGGATCGAAACCGCTGGCGGAAGCGCGGTAAGCGGCTTCGTAGCCGCGGTGGCCGTTGGCTGGTCCGCCGTGACCGAAGCTGGTGGCGCCCGGCCGGAAAGCGGCCATCATGCCTGCCGCGCCTGAGGTGGCGGCGCGGATGCCGCTATCGGCAAGCGCCTGCCGGATGGCGCCGACGATCAGCCCGCGCACCAGCCCGGGATCGCGAAACCGCACATCGGCCTTGGCCGGATGGACGTTGACGTCGACGATGGCCGGATCGAGGGTCAGGAACAGCACCGTCACCGCATGGCGGTCGCGCGGCAGCACATCGGCAAAGGCGCCGCGAATGGCGCCTGCGATCAGCTTGTCGCGCACCGGGCGGCCGTTGACATAGGCATATTGCTGCAGCGCGTTGGCGCGGGTGAAGGACGGGATCGATACGTGCCCTGTGAGACGGACGCCTTCGCGCATCGCGTCGATGGCAATGGAATTGTCCGGAAAATCGGCCCCCATCACCTGCGCGACGCGGCGCAGGCTGCCTTCGGCGCTGTCGTCCGTCGCTGGCAATTCCAGGGTCGAGCGGTCCGATCCGGCCAGCGTGAAGCGCACGGAAGGAAACGCGATGGCTATGCGCTTGACCACATCGCCGGTGGCTGAGCTCTCCGCGCGCTCGCCTTTCATGAATTTCAGCCGGGCAGGGGTGGCGAAGAACAGGTCGCGCACCTCCACCGTCGTGCCGCGATTGGCTGCTGCCGGCCTGACGGCGGAAACACGTCCGCCCTCGATGCCGATCTCGGCGGCGCTGTCGCCGAAGGCGGTGCGCGAGCGGATCGACAGCCGCGACACCGAACCGATGGAGGGCAGCGCTTCGCCGCGAAAGCCGAGCGAGCGGATGTCGTGGATATCCTCGGCAAGCTTGGAGGTGCAATGGCGCGCGATCGCCAGCGAAAGCTCCTGCTCGGGAATGCCGGAGCCGTCGTCGGTGACACGGATCAGGTTCAGCCCGCCGCCTGCGGTAACCACCTCTATTCGAGACGCGCCGGCGTCCAGCGCATTCTCGACCAGCTCCTTGACCACGCTCGCCGGACGCTCGATGACTTCGCCGGCGGCGATCTGGTTGATCATCGTTTCGGAAAGCTGGCGAATGGGCATCCGGTGATCTTACATGGATTCGGATGCTATGCGCGAGGCCACTTCACGCCTGCGCCACGAGCCAGTCCCTGACCTTGCGGGCATTGTCGCTGAGTTCGCGGTTCTTCGGCCAAACCACATAGAAGGCCTTGCCGGTCTTCAGCACATGGTCCGTCACCGGCACCAGCAGGCCTGTCGCCAGCAGCCGTTCGGCGAGATGGCGCCAGCCCAGCGCGATGCCCTGGCCTTCCATCACGCCCTGGATCACCAGCCCGTAATCATTGATGCGCAGGCCGCGAACCGTATCGTCGAGCCTGCCGCCGGCCGACTGGAACCATTCGTCCCAGCTCGCCGCCTCGCGATAGGGCTCCTCGAGGTGGATGAGGCGATGCGTGGCCAGTTCCTCGACCGTTCCCGGCATGCCGAATTTTGTCAAATAGCTGGTTCCCGCGACCGGGAAGATCTCTTCATCGGCGAGCGGCAGCGAATGGTAATCCGGCCAGTCCCGGGGTTCGCCGCCGCGCACCGCGAGCGGGATGCCTTCGGCAATGATGTCGAGGTCACGGTCGGCGGTCTGGATACGCAGGTCGATGCCAGGCAACTCGTCGCGAAACTGTTGCAGGCGCGGCATCATCCAGAAGGAGCCGAAGGCGGTCGACGCGGCGACCGTCACATGGCCGCCGGTCGCCTGCAGGCGCAAATCCTCGGCCGATTTGCGGATGTGGGACAAGCCCAGCGAAACGTCGGCGTGAAAACGCTCGCCGGCTTCTGTCAGCATGACCTGGCGGTGACGGCGCTGGAACAGCTTGGCGCCGAGTTGTTCCTCCAGTCCGCGCACCGCGTAGGAGACTGCCGCTTGCGTCATGCCGAGCTCGCGCCCGGCGGCGGTGAAGCTCGACAACCGTCCCGCCGCCTCGAAGACGATCAGGCTGCCGGCCGAGGGCAGGAGATGGCGAAGGCTTCGCATAAGCTGAGCTTATACAAGAGATCAGGATTTTCCAGCGTCACATCAGGATTTTGTCTCGCTAGGCTGGTTCTTCTGGAAGGACTGGAGTTGCCATGAACGCGCCTGCCGCCGAATTGACCGAAGCCACCCATCGCCGTGGCGGTGGCCGTCTGGGGCGCAAGGCGCTGAGAAGCGCTCCGATCGCTTCGTTTCCGACCCTGGTCCGCAAGATTCCCGTTTACCAGATGGTTCCCGACGAGGCGGTGGAACTCATTCACCAGGAATCGCTGGCTATCCTCGAAGAGGTCGGGTGCGAGTTTCGCGACGACGAGGCGATTGCCATTTGGAAAGCGGCGGGCGCTGATGTCTCGGAGACGCGCGTCCGCATCGATCGGGCCTTGCTCATGGAGCTTGTCTCGAAGGTACCCTCGGAGTTCACGCTCAATGCGCGTAACCCCGAGCGTTCGGTGCGCGTCGGCGGCGACAATTCGGTCTTCGTGCCTATGTATGGCGCCCCCTATGTGCGCGACCTCGACAACAACAGGCGCTACGGCACGCTCGCCGACCTCAACAATTTCCACAAGCTCGCCTACATGGCGCCGGCGCTGCATTCGTCGAGCTCGATCATCTGCGAGCCGATGGAGATCGCGGTGCCGAAACGCCACCTGCACATCATCCACTCGGCGCTTAAGCATTCCGACAAGCCGTTCATGGGTATCGTGACCTCCAAGGACAGGGCCGAGGATACGATGGCGATGGCCGGCATTGTCTTCGGCGAGGAATTCGTCCGCGACAATCCGGTGCTGGTGGCGATCACCAACTGCAACTCGCCGCTGGTGTGGGACGCCACCATGCTGGACGCGATGAAGGTCTATGCCCGCCACAACCAGCCGCTGATCCTGGCACCCTTCGCGTTGTGCGGGGCTTCCACCTCGGCCTCCGCGCTGGGCGCCGTGGCGCAGGTCAATGCCGAGGCGCTGGCCGGCGTCGCCTTCACGCAGCTCATCCGCCCCGGATCGCCCCAGGTCTATGGCCAGTTCATGGTCACGGTCGACATGAAGACAGGCGCCCCGATGGGCGGCACGCCCGAGGCCGCCCAGATGATGTATGTGATGGGCGCGCTGGCGCGGAAATACAGGCTGCCATGGCGCACCTCGGGCTTCCATGTCGGCTCGAAGCTGAACGACGCCCAGGCAGGCTACGAAGCCAACATGCTGATGCATGCCGCCATCCTTTCCGGCGCCAACTACATCTGGCACTCGGCCGGCTGGCTGGAGGCGGGCCTGACCTGCGGCTACTCGAAATTCGCCACCGACTGCGAGCAGCTTGTCGGCTGGTACAAATATGCTGGCGGCCTGCCGTTCGACGATTTCAAGGACGCCATGGCGGCGATCCGCGAGGTCGGGCCGCAAGGCCATTTCCTCGGCACCCAGCACACGCTCGATCACTTCGAGAAGGCTTTCTTCATGCCGAGCATCATGGATTTCAATTCCTACGAACAGTGGAACGCCGAGGGCGCAAAGGATCATGACGCACGCGGCCGCGAGAAGGCCCGCAACATGCTGGCAGACTATGAGGAGCCGAAACTCGACGAGGGCGTCGCCGAAGGCCTCAAGGATTTGATCGCAAGGCGCGAGGAGAGGCTGCCCGACACAGTCAGCTGAAGAACGACAGGCAAAGACCTGAAGGGAACCAACAAGGGAGGAATAAATGACGCTTTTCAGAAGCAACGGCGATTGCGTGCCCGATGCCATCGAGGCGATGGCGGCAGAAGTGCGGGCCGGTCGCGTCGACCGGCGCGAGTTCCTGGCGCTCGCAAGCGCCTTCGGTGCGTCGACGGCGCTCGCCTATGGCATGATCGGCCTTGCCGCGCCGGCGAAAGCCCTGGCCGAAGAGCCGAAGAAAGGCGGGACGCTGCACGTCTCCATGTCGGTCAAGGCGCAAAAGGACCCGCGCACCTATGACTGGGTGGAGCTTGCCAACATTTCGCGCAGCTGGCTGGAGCCGCTGGTGCGCTACACCAGACAGTTTACCTTCGAGCCCGTCTTGCTGGAAAGCTGGGACATCAACGACGACGCCACCGAATACACGCTGCATGTGCGTAAGGGCGTCACCTGGAACAATGGCGATGCTTTCAACGCCGACGACGTCGTGCACAACGTCACCCGCTGGTGCGAGAAGGGCGTTGCCGGCAACTCCATGGCCGCACGTGTCGGCGCGCTGATCGACGCCAAGACCGGCAAGGCCAGGGATGGCGCGATCACCAAGGTGGACGATAACACGGTCAAGCTGAAGCTTTCCGAGCCCGACATTTCGCTCATTCCCAACTTCACCGACTATCCGGCACTTGTCGTGCATCGCAACTTCGATGCGGATGGCGCCGACCCGATCAAGAAGCCGATCGGCACGGGACCGTTCGAACTGGTCTCCT
>NZ_JAFKIC010000214.1 GCF_017306585.1 Mesorhizobium sp.
AACGCAAGGGACATCGAGGCGCAGATCGTGGCAAACGTGCGCGAAAAGCCCGTGACGTCGCTGGCCATAGCGGCCGGCGTCGGCTTCCTTTTCGCGCTCATTGCGCGTCGCTAGTTCCACAGAGATGGGACTGCTGGCATCCCTGCTCTCGGGCCTCGCCTCGGGTGAAACCGTGGCGGCGGTGCGCCGCGCGCGCACGGCGGCAATTGTCTACGTGCTTGCCGCGCTGGCGGCGCTGTGCGGCCTCGGCTTCCTGGTCGGGGCAGGGTACATCTGGGCTGCCGCCCGCTATGGGTCGCTGGCGGCCGCGCTCGGTTTCGGCATCGGCTTCCTGGTGATCGCCGGTCTCGTGCTGCTGGTCCATCGCCTGATGTCCGGCGCGCGTGCCCGACGCGAGGCAAGGCGGCGCAACGCCGACATGAAAGCCATCGGCATCACCGCCGCACTCGCCGTGCTGCCGACGCTGCTGAAAGGAAAAGGCGGCCTCGGGGTAATTCTGGGGCCGGCCGTCGCCCTTGCTGCCTACGCGATCTACCGCGAAAACGCGAAGCCCGGCGACCGCAACCACCCGGATGCCGGGGAGGGGCAGTAGCGTTCAGCGGCCCGCGTCACGGGCCGTCGCTTCGGAGATCTTCCAGGGGCATCGATATTTCGGCGAACACGCCTTCCCTGCGGAACTCGTGGGTCACTTCGCTTGAAATGACCTTGGCCAGGCTGCGGCGGATCAGGATCGAGCCGAAGCCGTGCCGTTCGGGCGGGGCAACTTCCGGGCCACCGCTTTCGCGCCAGGTCAGCACCAGGCGCCGGTTGCCCTTCCGGCCCAGCGTCTTCCAGTCGAGATCGACCTTGCCGGACGCAACCGAGAGCGATCCATATTGCAACGCATTGGAAGCCAGTTCGTGCAGGATCAATCCGAGCCCGACGGCCTGGTCGGGCGACAGCAACAGATCGACCCCGGAAATCGTCATGCGAGGCTGCTCGGCGGTGTCAAAAGGCCTGGTCTCGATCTGGACCAGCTCGCGAATGCCGATGCCGCGCCACTCGCGATCGGACAGCAGGCCGTGGGCAATGCCCAGCGCCTGCAGCCGGGCGCTGAAGGCTTCGAGGAATTCGCTCGGCTGGCGGGCATGACGCACGGTCTGCGTGGCAAGCGCCTGGACGGTGGCCAGCGTGTTCTTGACGCGGTGGTTCAACTCGCGAAGCAGGAGCCGCTGGCGTTCGTCGCCCAGCTTGCGTTCCGTTATGTCGTAGTTGACGCCGAAGATCAGCGTCGGCTTGCCGTCGCCATCGCGCTCGATGACGCGGCCGCGCGTCCCCAGCCAGCGCGGCGGGTGGAAGCCGTTCACCCGGTATTCGCCGAAATAGTCGTCGCTGCCGGTCAGCGCATCGCGAAAGCGGGTCTCGGTCTGGTAGACGTCACGCGGATCGATGGCCTTCAGAATGTCGCGCGCGCGCAAGCGGGTCGAACGCGGCAGGTTGAACAGCTCCGACATGCGCACATCGCACTCGATCATGTCGGTGCGGATATCCCAGGCCCAGCTGGCAAGCGACGCGGCGTCGAGCGCGATGGCGCGTCGCTTCTCCTCGCGCACGAGCGCCGCTTCGGCGATGGCGCCGCTGCGGGTCGCGTCCTTCAGGGTGAATAGGCTGGCGGCCAGCGCGGCCAGCGCCTTCAACTGGTCGAGCCTGGCGCCGGACGGATAGGCATGCGGCTTGCGGTCCAGCACGCACAGCGTGCCTATCCTGGCGCCGGCCACGATCATCGGCGCGCCGGTGTAAAAGCGAATATGGTGCTTGCCGGTGACCAGCGGATTGGCCACGAAGCGGGGATCGGTGGTTGCGTCGGCGACCACCATGGGCTCGTCACCGGCGGCAATGGCATGCGCGCAAAAGGAAATGTCCGTCGCGGTCTCGCTTTCGTCGAGGCCGACACAGGACTTGAACCATTGCCGTTTGCTGTCGACAAGGGTGACCAGCGCGATCGGCACCTGCATGGCGGTCGCGGCAAGGCCGGTTATGCGGTCGAAATCCGGATCGGCCGCGGTATCGAGCATCTCCAGCCCGTGCAGCACGGCCAGCCGCTCCTCGGCATTGACCGCGAGCGCAACCCCGGCGGGGAAGCTCGCCCCTATCTCAGCCTTGCTGTTCACCCCAGTCCCCAGATGCCTCTTGCCGTCCTGCGGCTCCGTTCGGCCGTCACCGGCTGCCTCACCCGGAACCATCCTAGCGGGGAACCGTTACCCGACCATGTTTTGTCGATCGCGCCTGGTGGCGCAAAACGAGACAAGGATTTGCCATGACCAAGATCATTCCCGAAAATGAAGCCCGACAGGGGCGCTGGGGCTGGCATGGTCTGCGTATTCTGCTTGCGGCGCTGCTGCTGGCCTTCGTCGCTTGGGGCGTTGCGGAAATTTATGGCGAAGTCGCAAAGTCGCCGACGACGGAACAGGGCACCGGTTCGGGCGGCGGTTGAGCGCTCGGCAAGGTTTCCCATCACGCCGCCTTCGCCCAGGCGGTATGCCTGGGCACCAGCACGTTCAATGCGCCGGGATGAATTTCGATAACCGTCTCGCGGTCGAGATTCGTCAATTCGCCATCGATCACGGCGCGCCATTTCCTGGAGGACTGGATTTTCAGCACCGCCCGGTTGGTCTGGTGGATTTCGACATGTTCGTTGTCGCGCCATTTGCCGCGCGCCATGTTGAAGAAGAACTTCAGCAGTTCGGTGCGTTGCCGCGCCATCGTCACATAGATGCCGAGCACGCCGCCGGCCGGATTGTCGGCAAAGGGCAGGTGGCCCTCGCCGAAGAGGTTGTTGGTGACGCCAATGCCCGTCGTGCGCGCCACGATCTCGGCTTCGCCGACGGTCAGGGTGACGGCCATCGCCGGCGGATTGTTGATGGTGGCCCAGGCAGCCTTGGCGGATGCGCGTATCTTTCCCAGCCTCGACCCGAATTCCATTCGCTGGCGCAACTGCACCATGCGAGCGTGCATGCCGATTGAAAACTGATGGACAAAAGGGCGCCCGTTGGCGGTAGCGATATCGACAGCAGCCACCTCGCCTTCGGCAAAAGACTGCAGGGCCGCGTCCAGCGTCTGCGGGATGCCCAAGCCTCGCGCGAACAGGTTCATCGTTCCCGCAGGAAGAATGGCAAGCGCCTTCTTCTTGCCCATCAGCCGGGCCGCCGCCGCCGAGATCGTGCCATCGCCGCCGCCGGCAAGCACCACGTCGACACCATGTCGGGAAGAGACATTGTCCAACGCCTTGACGATGTCCGACCCGGCGACGACATCGATGTCGACGCTATGACCGCCGTTCTTCAGGGCGAGATGCATTCGATCGCGGAAAGCGTCCAGGTCGGTGGTGCGCAACGTGCCGCCGTCCCGGTTCAGCACCGCTGCAAACTTCATGCCCCGCTCCGAATTCTCAATCAAATCAGGCCGCAATCCAGCCAGCCGGAGGCTGAAACGAAACCGAGCCTGAAAGGTTCCCTCCCATATGGCGAAATTGACGTGCAGGCCCCGTTCGGCGGCGCAACCGAGCCGTGCATACCCAGGTATTTATTCCTCTGTTTTTGTCGGAACAAGGGTCAGGTCACGACGTTGTGAACCTGTAGCGCACGCCGGTCCGGTCTCCGGGCGGAGGTCGAACCACTCACCGGCGCGCATCAAATCACCGACGAGGAGAGAACATCATGATCCGCAATCTGTTGGCCACGACCGCGCTCGCGACACTTATCTTTGCTGGCGCTGCCCACGCTCAGAACGCACCCCAGGCACCGTCGACAGCTCCAGCCGTGGAGGCTCCAGCGGCAAGTGCACCGGTGCCGAAAGCGGAGGGCAGCATCGTTACCAATATTATCGGGGAATCCGTCTACAACGGCACCGGCGACAATGCCGAGAACATCGGCAAGGTCAGCGACGTCGTCTTCGACAAGGACGGTCAGGCCAAGTCGGTGATAATCGGGGTGGGCGGCTTCCTGGGTGTCGGGGCGAAGAATGTCGCGTTCGACTACGACAAGCTGCAGTGGGCGGAGAAGAACGGAGATCGCTGGCTGGTCGCCCAGACCACCAAGGACGAACTAACCGCCCAGCCGGAATTCGACAGCAAGCCCTATGGGCCGGCACCCGCACCTGCGTCGACCGATGCCGCTGCGCCCATGGCGCCTGCGGCGACAGACACCGCGCAGGCTCCCGCAGCCGCGCCGGCCGAACCGGTCAAACGCGCCGACGGCAATCTTGCCACAAACATCGTCGGCAAGACCGTCTACAACGGCACGGGTGACGATGCCCAGAACATCGGCAGCGTCAACGACATCGTGTTGACCAAGGAAGGCAAGGCCGAGTCGCTGGTGATCGGCGTGGGCGGTTTCCTGGGCCTTGGCGCCAAGAACGTCACCTATGCTTTCGACAAGGCGCAGTGGGCCGAGAAGAATGGCGATCGCTGGCTGGTGGCGCAGACGACCAAGGAGGAACTGCAGGCGCAGCCGGATTTCAACCGCAAGGCCTATGATCCAACACCGGCGACCACCGCTTCAAACGAACCGGCGGCAACTGCTCCTGCCGCCGCTCCCACGGCGGATAAGACGGCCGAGGCTCCCGCCGCCACGACGCCGGACGCTCCGGCTCCCGACCAGACGCAGACCGCCGCCATCGACAAGTCGACGCTGACGGCCATGCCGATGGGCGAGATCAGGGCCGATGACCTGAAGGGCACCACCGTCTACGGCGCCAATGACGCGAAGGTCGGAACGATCGGCGATGTCGTGCTGACACCGGACAAGAAGACCGACGCGGTCATCGTGGATGTCGGCGGCTTCCTCGGCATTGGCTCGAAGGAAGTGGCGGTCGGCATGGATAATCTGAAGTTCATGACCGACAAGGACGGCAAGAAGTATCTCTATACGACCTTCACCAAGGAGCAGCTCGAAGCTCAGCCCGCCTATGACAAGGGCAGCTATGCGGAGAAGCGTGACCAGCAGCGGATGATTTTGCGATAGGCAGTAGGCAGTAGGCAGTAGGCAGTAGGCAGTAGGGACTCTCTATTCCCTGCTGCCTATTGTTTTTCCGACATGTCCGGCGACGCCGGTCTCCGTCAGTTCCGCCAGCGCCAGTGACTGGTCGAGATGTTCGGCGCGCCAGGCGAGCAGCCGTTCGGCGAATTCCAGCCGGGTGGAAAGATATGCGGGGCTGGCGGCGAGATTCCTGAGTTCGCCCGGGTCGTTTTCCATATCGAAAAGCAGGGGCGGCAAGCCGCCGCCGAAATGCACGTATTTGAATTTTCTCGTGCGGATGACCGCGAGATTGCACTGTCGTGAGGCAAGGCCGAAGTGCTGCTCGGGTTCGCCGCCCGCGATAGAGCGGAAGTCGAACTCCCAATGCGCGGCGTCGCGCCAGACGGCCGGCGTGCCGCCGCTCAGGAACGGTTTCAGCGAGCAGCCGTCGAGGTGTGGTTCTGGAGCCGCCCCAAGCAGATCGATTAGCGTTGGCAGGATATCGACTGCCTCGGTGAATCGGTCGACGCTGGTGCCGGCGGCCTTGCCATGCCGGGGATCCCTGATGATCAGCGGTATGTGGTAGCTGCCGTCGAAATAGCCGCCCTTGCCCAGCATGAAATGGTCGCCCATCATCTCGGCATGGTCGGAGGTGAGCACGACCACGGTGTCGCCCCAGGCGCCCGATGCCTTGACGGCCTGCCATACCCGGCCGAGTTGCGTGTCGACCTCCGAGATCATGCCGTAATAGATTGCCCTTATGCGGCGGAAATCATCCTCGCTCCAGTCGTACACCTTGCCTTCGGCGCCGACGCGGAACCTCGCGCGCTTATGCTTGCCCAGGTCATAGGCGAGATAGGGGTGGCCCTGCGCTTCGGCCCGCCAGCTTTCAGCACGGTGGAAGGCGGGGCCGTCCGCCGCATCGTAGAGCGTATTGTATGGCTCCGGGACAATGAAGGGCGGATGCGGGCTGATGAAGGAGAGGTGTGCGAACCATGGCGTGGCCTCTTCCTGCTCGCCGAGCCAGCGGATGAATTCACCGGCCAGGAAGGCCGTCGGCGTCTGTTCCTTCGAATAGACGGGCGGTGCTTCGCTCACCGCGCCGCTCGTGCCGTCGACGGGGCGATGGATATCCGGAAAGCCGGCGCCGGTGTCGACGCCCTGCTGCTTCAGCCAGGAGAGCCATTGCTTCTGATGTTCGGGCAGCAACTGGCGCGTGGTGAAGCCAGGCAGCACACCTTCGTAGCTGCGCAGCCGTGGATCGGCAGGGGCAAGCCGGCGCGGATCGAGCGACACGTCGGTATAGCCGAACAGTGTCGGATCGTAGCCCAGCGCTCGGGCCGAGAGCGCGATGTTGCCATGCCGGGCGTCCAGCGGCGTGCCGTTGCGGCAAACGCGATTGTTCATCTGGTAGAGGCCCGTGTAGAGGCAGGCGCGGGCGGGCGAGCAGGGTGCGGCGCCGCCATAGTGGCGCTTGAACAGCACGCCCTCCGCGGCCAGCGCGTCGGCATTCGGCGTCTTCACCACGGGATGGCCGGCCGCGGACAGACAGTCACCGCGCCACTGGTCGCAGGTGATCAGGAGAACGTTCGGACGCCTGGCTTTGCCTGTCACTCGCGATACCTTTCGCTGCATGTTCGAATGCGCTCATGGAACCGATTTCCCGCAACGGCGCAAGACCACCCACGCTAGCCGATTGGTGAACAAATCTCTTCCAATTGTTCACTTTTACAGCACAGTCCATTCTGTGTTTGCCGCCTTTGCCGCGAGCGGAGGTGTCCTCATATTGGCGTGGACAGCGGCGAGGGCCGCACCAACACAAGGGAAGGAGCAAGACCATGCTCGACCAGATCAAGGGCCTGCATCACGTGACCTCCATGGCCGGCGATGCCCGGCGGAACAATGATTTCTACACCCACAAGCTCGGCCTGCGCCGGGTCAAGAAAACAGTCAATTTCGACGCGCCCGATGTCTACCATCTCTATTATGGCGACGAGACCGGCACGCCGGGTTCGGTGATGACCTATTTTCCGTTCCCCAACATCGGCAAGGGCCGGCGCGGGGTCGGCGAGGTCGGCGCGACAGTCTATTCAGTGCCGGAAGGAACGCTTGCCTATTGGGAAAAGCGCTTCGCCGAAGAGGGCGTGACGGATGTCTCGCGCGAGGAGAGCTTTGGTGAGAAGCGGCTCAAATTCGCCGGCCCCGATGGTGACAGCTTCGCGCTCGTCGAGGACAAGGCCGATGGCCGTGCGCCCTGGCTGAAGGGCGGCGTTCCCGCCGACGAAGCGATCCGTGGCTTCCACTCGGTGGCGCTGCGGCTGAAGGATGGCGGCGCCACCGAGGAGCTGTTGAAGTTCATGGGCTACGAGGAAGTCGACAAATCAGGCAATATCAGGCGGCTCGCCGTGAAGAACGGCAATGGCGCCGATGTCGTGGATATCGAATCGCTGCCGACAGCGCCTTTCGCCGATCTCGGCGCCGGTTCGGTCCACCATGTCGCCTTCGCCGTCGAGAACCGTGCCAAACAGCTTGAGGTGCGCAAGGCGTTGATCGATACGGGCTACGGCGTGACGCCGGTGATCGACCGCGACTATTTCTGGGCGATCTACTTCCGTACGCCCGGCGGCGTGCTGTTCGAGGTCGCCACCAACGAGCCCGGCTTCGACCGCGACGAAGACACCGCGCATCTGGGCGAGGCGTTGAAGCTGCCGACGCAGCATCAGCATCTGAGGCCCTATCTCGAGCAGCATCTGCAGAAGCTGGAAGGCTGAGACGATGGACAAGGACGCTTACATCCAAAAGGTGCTGCCCGGTTCGCCGGGCGGTCCCTTGGTCTTCGTCTTCCACGGCACTGGTGGCGACGAGAACCAGCTCGTCTCGCTGGGGCGCGATCTCGTGCCCCAGGCGACCGTCGTCTCGCCGCGCGGCGATGTTTCCGAATACGGCGCCGCGCGCTTCTTCCGCCGCACCGGCGAGGGCGTCTACGACATGGACGACCTTGCGCGGGCGACCGGCAAGATGGCGGGCTTCGTCAAGGCGCATGTCGCGGCGGCCAAACCGTCGGTGGTCTACGGCCTCGGCTATTCCAACGGCGCCAACATACTGGCGTCGCTGGTGTTCGAGGCGCCGGACCTGTTCGACGCCACGGTGCTGATGCATCCGCTGATACCGTTCGAGCCACAGGTGAAGGGCAGCCTCGCCGGCCGTCGCATCCTGCTGACCGCCGGCAGGCGGGACCCGATCTGCCCGCCCAACCTGACCGCGCGGCTCGAAGCCTATTTGCGCGCCGATGGCGCCGATGTCACAGTGGAGTGGCACGAAGGCGGGCACGAGGTGCGGCCAAATGAAATCGAAGCGGCGCGGCGGTTGTTTGCCGGCGCCGTACAAGGAGCCTAACGATGCCTGACCAACTGCCTGAGATCGAACTGGAGGATCGCGGTTCGAAGGGCCGCTATGTGCTGCGCGGACCCGGCGGCGCCGAAGCCGAGATGACCTTCACGAAGATCGGCGAACACCAGCTGATCATCGACCACACCGAAGTGCCCGATGCGTTTCGCGGCCAGGGTGCCGGGCTTCGGCTCGTCACCCGCGCCGTCGAGGACGCACGCGCGGCGGGCAAGAAGATCATCCCGCTTTGCCCGTTCGCCAACGCCCAGTTCCGTCGCCATCCCGAATGGGCCGACGTGTTGAAGCAGTAGCAACGAGCAAGCATCGGTTTGCGGGCGACAGCGGGGGATAAAGGGGAAGTCTCCGCTGCCGGCCGGCATTGTAATTTGCCCCGGCCGCGCATCTTGCCTAGATATGATATATCGCCGCCGACAAACGAACTGAATGATCCCCCGATGACCGAAACCGACCTCGTCCCCGTCTTCGACGGACACAACGATACGCTGCTACGTCTCTATCAGTCGAAGGACAGGGACGTGGAAAAGCTGTTCATCGAGGGGAAGTCGGGCGGCCATATCGACCTGCCGCGCGCGAAGGCCGGCGGCTTCGCTGGCGGCATGTTCGCTATCTTCCCGCCGCCGGTCGAGAAGGCGAGGCGCAGCGCGGTGCCCTCGGCACCCAGCGACAGCGAGCCCTTGCCGCCCGAGGTGCCACGCGCCGATGCGCTCAACTCGACGATCGCAATGGCCTCCATCCTGTTCCGCCTGGAACGGGCAGGCGCACTTGCTGTCTGCCGCAGCGCTGGCGACATCCGCAACGCCATGGCGCAAGGCACGATCGCGGCGGTGTTTCACATCGAGGGCGTCGAGGCGATCGATCCCGAGCTCACCATGCTCGACGTGCTGCATGCCGCCGGCCTGCGCTCTCTCGGCATCGTCTGGAGCCGGCCGAATGCGTTCGGCCATGGCGTGCCGTTCCGCTTTCCCTCCTCGCCCGACACCGGACCCGGGCTGACCGATGCCGGCAAGGCGCTGGTCAAGGCGTGCAACCAGCTGAAGATCATGATCGATCTGTCGCACCTCAACGAGAAGGGTTTTCGCGATGTCGCTGAAATCAGCGATGCGCCGCTGGTCGCCACCCATTCCAACGTTCACGCCATCTGCGGCCATTCGCGCAACCTGACCGACTGGCAGCTCGGCGCCATCCGCGAGTCCGGCGGCATGGTGGGGCTGAACTTCGCCACCGGCTTCCTGCGCGAGGACGGCCGCATGAATGCAGACACCAGCCTCGACCTCATGGTGCGCCATGTCGATTCGTTGCTTCAGGCGCTCGGCGAGGACGGGGTTGGTCTCGGCTCGGATTTCGACGGCGCCATGATCCCGGCCGTCATCGGCGATGTCGCCGGCCTGCCCAAGCTGATCGACGCGCTGGCCGCACGCGGCTTCGGCCGGGCGCTGATTGAAAAGATCGCTTACCGCAACTGGCTCGGCATGCTTGAGCGCACGATCGGCTGATCCGGCCTACGGCTCGTAGCCCATGCGCTTCAGCCAGTCCTTGCCGACGCCGCGGTCGCGGATGATCGGCAACGGGTTTTCTGAATCGAGCCTGGAGCAGATGCGGTAGACCTCCAGCGTCTCGGCGCTCATCTCGTCGCGCCTATAGAAATACATGGCGGCGGCATAGCGTGCGCGGCCCGACCATTTCTCGCCGAGCGGCGTGTTGACCAGTTCCCACTGTTCGGCGGCTTCCGCGTCATCGCCCTGCGTGTTGGCGTCGTCGGCCATGCTCAGAAATCCGCTGGCGGATTGGCGGTGCGGCGGTCGAGCTTGATGAAGGGACGCGCCACCACCTTGGCCCGCTTCATCAGCTTCTGGTACTGCAACTCGCGCATGGCGTAGATCTCGACCCAGAGGTCCTCGACGACAGTATCACCATAGGGCCGTGTCAGCGAGGCGATGGCGATGTTTCGCTTGGCCATCGGCGACCACATGGCGGCGCTGACCAGACCGACTTCCTGATGTTTCTTGTGATAGACGATGGCGTGTTCGGCGGGAATGTTGCCTTCGATCTCCAGCCCGACCAGCACATGGCGCAGCTTGCGCCTGGCGCGCGCTTCCAGAATGGCGCGGCGGCCGTTGAAGTGGCCCTTTTCCAGATCGATCATGAAGCCGAGCCCGATTTCATCGGGCATACGCAAGCGATCCGCGCGGATGGCGTGTTCGGCGGTGGTGAAATCGGCATTGGCCACGATCAGGCCCGCCTCCAGCCGGGCGCGGTTGAGCGCGGTGTAGCCGATGGCCCGGATGCCGCGCAGTTCTCCGGCAGCCATCAGGCGATCCCACAGGCTGAGCGCCTTGTCGGCATGCACGAAGAGCTCGTAGCCGAGATCGCCGGTGAAGCCAGTGCGCGAGATGGTGACGGTTTCGCCATCATGCGGGAAATCGGCAAGGTCGAATATTTTCAGCCGCTCGACGCCGGCGAAGCCGGCATCGCGAAGCACGGCGAACGAAGTCGGCCCCTGCAGTGCCAGACCGGCGACCGCTTCGGTTTCCTCCTCGACGCTCACCTCGTAGCCGATGGCGCTGTCGAGCAGCCAGGGCAGGTGGCGCTCCTGGGAGCACAGGCGGAAGCGCGTCGGTGAGAGCCGGAACAGCGTGCCGTCATCGAGCACGAACCCTTCATCGTCGCACCATGCGGTGTAGTGGACGCGGCCCGGCTTGAGTTTGGTGACATCGCGCAAGGTGACGCGGTCGAGGAAGGCTTCAGCGTCCGGGCCCTCGATCCGGTATTTGGTCATCGGGGAAATGTCGAACAGCGCCGCCTGGCTGCGGATGGCGAAATATTCGAGCTCCTCGTCCCACAGGGAATGCGGAGCGCGGTAGCCGGCCCAATTGTACCAGTCCTGGGTCTTGGCCAGTGCGTCGATGCGCGGCTGGAAAGGCGAGCCTATACGCAGGGTGCGGAAGTGCGACTGAGCGAGGGTGCGTGCGGTGGGTTGATGGTTCATGACAGCGTTCCTGCGCCGTAGAGTGCAGCCTTGGCGAATTGCAACATCCCGTTACCCCTTCATCGCGATGATGCGCCGCGCTGCATTCAGCCCCGGCGCGCCCGAAACGCCGCCACCCGGATGCGAGCCAGCGCCAGCCAGGAACAATCCATCGACCGGGGTGTCGTAGCCGGACCAGCCGGAGACCGGGCGCGAGATCAGCATCTGGTCGGCCTGCAATTCGCCATGGTGCCAGTGGCCTCCCGGCATGCGGTAGCGGGCCTCGATGTCATCAGGCGTCAGCAACTCGGCATGGACGACGCTTCCGCCGATGCCGGGCGCGTAGGATTCGAGCTGCGCCATGACAGCCCTCAGGAATTTCGGCTTGCCGGCGTCCCAGCCCTCTTTCAGCTGATAGGGTGCGTATTGCACCACCGCCGACAGCACGCAGGCGCCATCGGGCGCGAGCGAGGGATCGGCAAGGCTGGGCAGCGTGATCTCCATCACTGGCTCAGACGAGAATTCCCCGTATTTCGATGGATTGAAGGCGCGCTCGACGTGATCGGGTGAGGGGGCAATCACCAGCCGGCCCTTGTGGCCGGCTGCATCGACGCCGGCGAATTGCGGCGGCCGGTCAAGCGCCAGATGGAGCTTGGCGGCGTCGCCCGTCATGCGGATATTTTTCACCTTGCGCACGAAGCCGGTGTCGATCTCGCGCGGCCCGACAAGGTCAAGAAAGGTGGTCGCCGGGTTGATGGCCGAGACGATGGTTCTGGCGCGCAGTTCCTCGCCGCTGTCGAGCACAACACCGACGGCGCGGCCTTTCTCGACAATGACCTTGGCGACCGGAGCGGATGTTCGGATGGCAACGTCGGCCTGTTCCGCGGCGGCGCGGATCGCGGCGACGACCGCGCCCATGCCGCCCTTCGGCAGCATCTGGGCGCCGGCGGCTCCTCCGGTCTCACCGGCCAGCCGGTAGTAGAGGCCGAGCAACGAGGTCGGCGAACGCGGACCGAGATGGCTGCCCAACGTGGCGTCGAAGGCAAGCAGGCCCTTCAGCCTGTCGTCGGTGAGCTGCTCGTCAAGGAGATCGGCGACGTTCATCAGCAGCACGCGCAGGAAGTCGCGCATGTCCTCCTTGCCGAGTTTCTTCAGGGAAAGTGCGGCCTGGCCAAGCGCCGCCGTCTCCAGCATCGACATGCCGGCGAGATCGGGCGGGCGCCGCGACAGGAACGGCTTCAAGATGCCGGCATAGCGCAGCAGTTGCGCGCGCAGGTCCTTCCACGCCGATTGCTCGGATGCGCTGGCGCCGGTCAGCACCTCGCCATAGGCGCCGTGCAGCACAAGCGGTGGGCCGTCCTTGGACAGGGCAACCGACGGCAGGAAGTCCGCACGGGAAAATCGCAGCCCGTGTCTTTCCAACTCCAGCGTCTTCACCACGTCGGGATGCAGGCGGTTCAGCAGATGGGCGACTGACGACACGCGAAAACCCGGCGCGAATTCCTCGGTGCGCGCCGCGCCGCCGAGTTCGGCTCCGGCCTCCAGCACCACGGCCTTGCGGCCGGCCTTGGCCAGCGTGGCGGCGGCGACGAGGCCGTTGTGGCCACCGCCGATGATGATGGCATCAAATGACGTCATGGGCCGGGCTCATATGCTGATAGGACTTGGCGAGGTCGCGCAGGATTTCGGCGGCGGCATTGCGGCCCGGAGCACCCATGACGCCGCCGCCGGGATGGGTCGAGGAGCCGCACATATAAAGCCCGCCGACCGGCGAGCGGTATTGCGCGTAGCCGGGCACCGGGCGGTTGAAGAGCAACTGGTCGAAGGTCAGTTCGCCCTGAAAGATGTTGCCCTCGGTCAGGCCAACCTCGGCCTCGATCTCGCGCGGCGTGCGCACCTCCATGTGGACGATGCGGTCGCGGAAGCCCGGTGAATACTCAGCGATCTGGGCGATTACGCTTTCGGCGAAGCCGTCGCGGTCGGCGTCGGTCCATTCGCGGCCGTTCACCTTGGGCGGTGCATATTGCACGAAGCAGCTCATGAAGTGCTTTCCCGGCGGCGCCATGGTCGGGTCGAGCGTCGTGGGGATGACCATGTCGAGGAACGGGTCGGCCGACCATCGCCCGGCCTTCCAGTCGTCATAGGCGCGCTCCATGCGCTCCATGGAATCGGTGAAATGCATGTCGCCGCGATAGACCGGCGAATCCTTCGGCAGAGCGGGGAATTCCGGCAGCGAATCGAGTGCGATGTTGACCTTGCCGGAGGAGCCGCGGATCTTGAAGTTCCTGACCCGGCGCAGGAAGATGTCGGGCAGTTCCTTCTCCTCCACCAGCTTCAGGAAGGTGCGCTTCACGTCGGCGTTGGAGACCACGAGCTTGCCGTAAATCTCCTCGCCGCCGGCCAGCATCACCCCCCTGGCCTTGCCTCCGCGCACCAGCACGTGGTCGACCTCGGCGCCGGTCCGGATGGTGCCGCCCGAAGCCTTGAAGGAAGCGGCCAGCGCCTTGGTCACCGCGCCCATGCCGCCGCGCGCGTAACCCCAGGCGCCGACCGAGCCGTCGACCTCGCCCATGTAATGATGGAGCAGCACGTAGGCGGTGCCGGGCGACATCGGCCCGAGCGCGGTGCCGATGATGCCCGACAGCGCGAAATTGGCCTTGATGACGTCGGTCTCGAAATATTCATCGAGGAATTCCGAGATCGACATCGTCCAGAAGCGCAGCGTCAGCGCCATCTCCTGCGCCGACAGGCCGGCGAATTTCTTGCCGAGATAGAGCAGTTCGCCGAGATCGCGCGGCTTGAGGCTGGTCGGGTCCGGCGCGGTGCGCATCAGCAGCGGCTGGATGAAGCGGCACTGCCGCGTCACGTCGCGGGCGTAGCGGTCGTAGGCTTCGGCGTCGCGCTTCGAAAAACGCGCGAATTCGCGCCGGTGCGCGTCATGGTCGCGGTAGTTTGCAAGGTAGTCGCCGTCGCGGGTGAATACGGCGCCGCCTTCATAGGAAATGACCTGCAGGCCGAAGCGCGGCAGTTCGAGATCGCGCATGATTTCGGGACGGAACAGCGAGCAGACATAGGAGCAATTGGAGTAGAGGAAGCCCGGCGTCAGCTCACGGCTGGTGGCCGCGCCGCCAACCCATCCATTCTTCTCGACCACCAGCACGTCGAGCCCGGCGCGCTGCAGGTAGCAGGCGTTGACAAGGCCATTGTGGCCGCCGCCGATTATGATCGCGTCCCAAGCTTTCATTATGGCCCAGCTCTCCCTCTTTTGCGCAATTCCCGAGGGCAAGAGCTGTGCGTTTTTCCCAGGGAAAACCGCACACGCCTTTTCCGGAATTGCTTAGGCGACCCGCTGTTCATTTTTGCGTGATCTGTTCCCGAATACCCGGAATTTGGCACGATATCGGCCATTCTGTCCAGCCATTCTGAATGAATGTTCAACAAATGATGTTGCGTTTTCCCTGTTATGGGGTACGCTTTGCCGGCGTTCGAAATGAGCATTCGTCGATTGGGGATCGAGGGCTGATGATCGAAACGGCAGATGCCGAGCCGGAGTATGACGACACCGCAATCCGCTTTCTCGAGGCGTTGTGGGGCGAAGGCTACCTGTCACCGGGAGGGCCGGACGAGGTCGACCGGGTGGTCGAAGGACTTTCGCTGGCCGGCAAGACCATTCTCGACATAGGCTGCGGCGCCGGCGGCATCACCCTGCATCTGGTGGAGCGCCACCATGCCGCGCACGCCACCGGCTTCGATGTCGAATGGCCTGTCATCGAGACGGCGCGGCGGCGTGCGGCCGCGCGCAACCTCGGCGACCGTGCGCGCTTCATCCAGGCGGCTCCGGGCCCGCTGCCTTTCGCCGACGGCGCCTTCGATATCGTCTTTTCCAAGGATGCGCTGCTGCACGTGCTCGACAAGGACGCGCTGTTCGCCGAGATCTTTCGCGTGCTCAGGCCCGGCGGCGTTTTTACCGCCTCCAACTGGATGATCTCGCATGACGGCGAACCATCGCCTCAGATGAGGGCGTATATCGCCGCTGAGGGGTTGTCTTTCTCCATGGCATCGCCGTCCCGCTATGCCGAGGCGATGCGCGCGGCGGGCTTTGCCGACGTTGCCGTCAGGGATCGCAATCCATGGTATCGCGAGGTCGCGCGCGGCGAGCTGGAAAGGCTGAAGGGGCCGCTCTACGCCAAGGTCGCGGCGGCGGTCGGCGGCGCCTATGTCGACAAGAACATCCGAACCTGGGAAGCCATGCAGAAGGTGCTTGACAGTGGCGAGCACCGTCCCACTCATCTTCGCGGGTGGAAGCCGGATGCAAAGGGATAGCCGGCTATGCTGGAGGCCATCACACGCATGAAGACGGCAGATGCCAGGGACGCCCTGCTTGAACCGGCCGGGAAAGCCGAATCCGAAAAGCGCGGCCGCAAGGCCTCGAAGGAGGTCAGGCAGCTCCAACTCATCGAGGCGACGATCGATTCGCTCGCCAAGCGCGGCTATTCGGAAACGACCATGGCGGACGTCGCCGACGGCGCCGGGCTGTCGCGCGGCATCGTCAATTTCCACTTCGAGAGCAAGGAAAAGCTGCTCGTCGCCACGCTGCAGCACATGTACGACGAATATTCCGCGCATTGGCGCAACGCGCTCCAGAAAGCCGGCGATGATCCCGCCCGACAGCTCCAGGCGCTGGTCGCCGCCGACTTCGATCGCTCGATCTGCAACAAGCGCAAGCTCGCCGCCTGGTGCGCGTTCTGGGGCGAGGCGAAGTCGCGGCCGACCTACCAGGCGCTGAGCAGCGCGCGCGACGTGGTCTATCAGGACATCTTCATCGAGCTTTGCGCGGCGCTCAAGCAGAGCGGCGGTTACGCCTACGAGCCGCAGGTCATGGCGCTTGCGCTCAGCGCCATGCTGGAAGGCCTGTGGCTGCGGCTGATGATGGGAACCGAGGACACGACTCGCGAGAGCGCCTTGCAGGCCGCAAATGAATTCCTATCGGCTGCCTTCCCGAAACACTACCCGGCAAGGATCGCCGCCCCCGCGAAATCGCAGGAAAAGACAAAATCATAAAAACCGGAACACCACAGAGGATGGAACAGCAATGAAGACAATCACTAGACGACTGACCTTGACCCTGGCGCTGGCCGGGACACTGGCGGCCTCCGCCGCCGCCCTGGCGATCGCCGCCGACAAGGACCTGATCGTGTTCGACTGGTCCGGTTATGAGGACCCGAGCTTCCATCCGAAATATGTCGAGAAGAACGGCGATTCGCCGACCTTCGCCTTCTTCGGCGACGAGGACGAGGCGTTCGAGAAAGTGCGCTCGGGCTTCAAGGCCGATCTCGGACATCCCTGTTCCCAAAGCGTGGTGAAGTGGCGAGAGGCGGGCCTGCTGCAACCGCTCGACACTTCCAAGATCACCGGCTGGAAAGACCTCAACCCCGGCATTATGGCGATGAAGAACCTTGCCACTACCGATGACGGCAAGGCCTGGTTCATGCCCTGGGACTGGGGTAACACGCAGCTCACCTACAATTCCTCCAAGATCGACGAGAAGGACGTGCAGTCGCTGAAGGCGTTCGCCGATCCGAAGTTCAAGGGCAGGGTGTCGATCGGCGACAATGTCGACGATGCCTATGCGCTGGCGGCGCTGGCTATCGGTCTGAAGGACTGGACCAAGATGACGGACGACCAGTTCAAGCAGGCGTCCGACTTCCTGCGTCAGGTGCACAAGAACGTGCGCTCCTACTGGACCGACACCACCGACATCGTCCAGCTGCTCTCCGGCGGCGAGGTCGACCTTGCCTGGGCCTGGAACGACGCCACCGTCCAGTCCGTCAAGGCGGGCGTGCCAATCAAGTCCAAGAAGGACACGGCGGAAGGCATCTCGACCTGGGTGTGCGGCTACGTGCTGTTCAAGGACGCGCCCGGCAATGTCGACAAGGCCTATGACTATCTGAATGCAATCAATGATCCCGAGACCGCCAAGGTGCTGGTCAAGGACTGGGGCTACGGCCAGGCCAATGCCAAGGGCATGGCCGGCGTCGACCAGGCGATCCTCAAGGAAAAGGGTTATGACGACGTGCAGAAATTCGTCGACAAGACACTGTTCCAGTCGCCGTTGCCATCCGATCTCAAGCTCAAGATGATCGCCGAGTTCGAGAAGATCAAGGCGGGTTACTGAGCCTCCGCCCGCGAGCCCGTCCGTGCCTTCGGATGGGCTCGCCAAAGCGCTTGAATTTGCCTAACCTCGCATTCGATATGTTTCGCGATGGGGGAGTTTTCGCGCCATGAATTCCATGCTTCGCCGTCTTGCCGTCGCCGCCACCTGCATCATAGGTGCCGGCGCGGCCTATGCCTGGGCGGAAGGTGGCGGCGACCTCGTCGTGTTCGACTGGTCCGGCTACGAGGATCCGCTGCTGCATCCCGCCTACACCGCCAAACATGGCGCCGAGCCGACCTTCGCCTTCTTCGGCGACGAGGACGAGGCCTTCGAGAAGATGCGGGCGGGCTTCAAGGCCGACATCGCGCATCCCTGTTCGCAGAGCGTGTCGAAATGGCGCGACGCCGGCATGCTGCAACCGCTCGACACCAGCCGCATCGCCGGCTGGAAAGACCTCAATCCCGGCATCATGGCGATGAAGAACCTCACCACGACCGAGGACGGCAAAGCCTGGTTCATGCCATTCGACTGGGGCAACACGGCGCTGCTTTACCGCACGGACAATGTGACGGCCGACGAGGCGAAATCGCTTAGGATCCTGGCCGATCCGAAGTTCAAGGGCCGCGTCACAATCGGCGACAATGTCGACGACGCCTATGCGCTGGCGAGCCTGGTCATCGGCCTCAAGGACTGGACCAAGATGACTGACGCGCAATTCAAGGAAGCGTCCGATTTCCTGCGCCAGGTGCATAAGAATGTCCGCCTCTACTGGACCGACTCCAGCGACATCGACCAGGCCTTCTCCGGCAATGAAGTCGACCTCGCCTGGGGATGGGGCCAGACCTTGATTGCCATGAGCGGCCAGGGCGTTCCTGTCGCCATGAACCGCGACACCAAGGAAGGAATGTCGACCTGGGTGTGCGGCTACGTGCTGATGAAGGATGCGCCCGGCAAGCTCGACCAGGCCTATGATTTCCTGAGTGCGGTCAATGCGCCCGATATCTCGAAATACATGGTCACGACCTTCGGCTATGGCCACGGCAACAGCGCCGGCATGGCGGCGATCGACCACAAGGTGCTGGCCGATCGCGGCTTCGACGACATCGACAAGTTCCTCGACAAGACGCTGTTCCAGCAGCCGGTGGCGCCGGAGTTGAAGAAGCGGATGGTCGACGAGTTCGAGAAGATCAAGGCCGGCTATTGAACGACAGGACCGAGAAAACCACCGTCGTCATCGTCGGCGCCGGTTTCACCGGCCTGTCGGCCGCGCTCGAGCTGAAGCAGGCCGGGATCGATTTCCTTGTCCTGGAGACGCGCGACCGTGTCGGTGGGCGTGTGGAAGCCGTGCGCAACGGGCTGGGCGAGCTCATCGACAGCGGCGGGCAGTACCTGTGCCAGGACATGCCGGAGCTGATGGCGCTCGCCAAGGCGCGCGGCAAGACTTTCGCCGAGACCTATGTCGAAGGCGAATTCATCACCCATCCAGGCATGTCGCCCGCGCGGGCCGAGCGGACCTACCAGGCCTCGATGGCGATCCGCGAGCGCATGAACAGCATCGATCCGGGCGATCCGTCGATTGCCGGCATGAGTGTTGCGGCCTGGCTTGAGCGCCAGCAGGACGATGCCGATTCCAAGGCGGCTTTTCGGTCACTCGTCGAGGGGTTGTGGTGCCTGGCGGCGGACAAGGTGCCGCTGTGGTATCTGATCGACAACGATCGCCGCATCACCAACGAGGTGTTCGAGCTGCAATATTTCCTGCGCGATACCATGCAGTCCCTGGCGGATGAACTGGCGGTCGATCTAGGAGACCGGCTGCGGCTGAACGAGCCGGTCACCAACGTTGAGCGCGGACCGCATGGCGTTCGCGTCGCCACCGCCAAGGGCGTTGTCGAGGCGCGGCAAATGCTTGTCGCCTTGCCGCCCGCGACGGCGGCCAGGCTCGCTTTCACGCCGGGTCTGCCGGCGCCTTTGGCAAAGGCGCTCGCCGTCTGGGAAAGCGGCGCGGTGATCAAGATCCTGGTGCGCTATTCCAAGCCGTTCTGGCGCGAGCGGAATCTCTGCGGCATGGTGATGTGGCGTGATCTGCCGGGCCTGTTTGCCTGCGATGCCAGCAAGGATATCGACCATCCGGCGCTCGTGGTCTTCGTGGGTGGGCCGTTGGCGTTGCGCTGGCACGAGCTTGGCGAGGCGGTGCTGCGCGCCGAGGTGTTGGCGAGGCTCGGCGATGCACTCGGCCCCGATGCGGTCGACATCGTCGATTTCAGCGCGCGGGACTGGACGCATGATCGCTGGAGCGGCGGTGCCTACAGCGACCTCATCATAGACGTGACGGCCCGGGATGCCGAGCGGACCATTCTCGCCGGCGCGCCGCCCGTGCATTTCGCCTCATCCGAACTGTCGCCGTCCTTTCCGGGATATGTCGAGGGCGCGATCGTCGCCGGGCGCGCCGCGGCGCGCAAGATCATCGGCGATGTTCAGTCCGCCATCGCCACCAAGGCTTCCGGATCGTAGGCAAGGCGGATCGAAGTGCCGACGGGGATGTCGTCGGCGCCGAAATCATTGGTCTCGGTCACCGACAGCGGCTTTTCCAGGCCGGGGATTTCGACGATGAGATGCGTGATCTCGCCGAAATAATGGCGCTCGACCACCTTGCCGGCCACCTCGAATTTCGCCGTTGCATTGTCCCACAGGACGCGAAGCCGCTCGGGCCGGATGCCCAGCGTGGCGCCGCCGCCATTGCGCACGAAAGCCTTGGGCTTGTCGGTCCTGACGCGGCCGAAGCCAAGCGTGTCGACGACCAGCGAGGCGCCGTTCTCCTCGACAATCTCGGCCTTGACGAAGTTCATGCCGCCGAGGAAATCGGCGACCTGTCGGTTGACCGGCCGCTGGTAGATCTCCTTGGGCGAGGCAACCTGCGCGATCCTGCCGCCGAACATCACGGCGATGCGGTCGGACATAGCTAGCGCCTCATACTGGTCATGGGTGACCAGAACGAAGGTGATGCCGACCGCCTGCTGCAGTCGGCGCAGTTCCACCTGCATCTGCTCGCGCAGCTTCTTGTCGAGCGCCGACAGCGGTTCGTCGAGCAGCAGCACCTTGGGCCGCATCACCAGGGCGCGGGCGAGCGCCACGCGCTGCCGCTGGCCGCCCGAGAGTTCGGTTGCCCGACGCTTGCCAAGACCGTTGAGCGAGACCTGGGCCAGCGCCTCCTCGACGCGGCGCTTTTCCTCCGCTCCTTGAAGCTTCAGCCGTTTCAGCCCGTAGGCGACGTTCTGCTCGACATTGAGATGCGGGAAGATCGCATAGCTCTGGAACACCATGTTGGTCGGCCGGCGGTTGGCCGGAATGCCCTCCATCGACTGGCCACCAACTGAGATCGAGCCGCTGGTCGGATTGTCGAAGCCGGCGATCATGCGCAAAAGCGTGGTCTTGCCGCAGCCGGAGGGTCCAAGCAGGGAGAAGAACTCGCCTTCCCGTATGGTCAGGGAGGCATCGTCCAGTGCCTTGAACGCACCGTAGCTGCGGGTAACGTCGCGGATTTCGATCATCGGCTTTTCGGATTGCGGCCGTTCCGGGTGGGGGCGCTCGATCCGCGGCTGGTCAGGCATAGAGGCCTCCCTCGTTCTGGGTGCGTCTGGCCGCGCGGCGACGCAGGATTTCGGCGATTGTCATCAAAAGGAAGGAGGCGACCAGAAGCAGCGTGCCGAGCGCCAGAACGCCGGGCAGTTTCGACGCGAAACGCAACTGGCCCCAGATGTAGATCGGCAACGTCGCCTCGGTTCCGGTCAGGAAGAAGGCGATGATGAACTCATCCAGCGAGATGGTGAAGCAGACGAGCAGGCTGGAAATGATGGCCGGCGCCACCATCGGCAGCGTCACCCGCCGGAAGGTGCCGAAGGCGCTCTCGCCGAGATCGGCCGAGGCTTCCTCGAGGCTGCGGTCGAACCCCTCGAAGCCTGAGGTCAGCACCGTCATGGAATAGGGGATGCAGACCAGCACGTGGCCGAGCACGACGGTGAACAGAGACAGGCTCAGACCTAGTTGCAACATCACCAGCAGCATGGAGATGGCGACAATCACCTCGGGCAGCACCAGCGGCGCCATGATCAGTCCATTGATGGCGCGGCGGCCGGGATAGCGGTAGCGGGTGATCGAACGGGCGGCGAGGATGCCGAGCACGGTGGAAAGAACCGAGGCCGAGATGCCGACGATCAGGCTGTTCCAGGCAGCGTCGAGCAGCGCCGGCGTGCGCGGCAGGTCTTCGTACCATTGCAGCGTGTAGCCGGTGAGCGGGAATTTCGGGGTGGGCGCGGTGTTGATCGAGAAGATCGGCAGGAAGATGACGGGCAGATAGAGAAAGACGATATAGAGGAACGCGTAGACGGACAGCCAGCCGCCCGGCAGGAAGCGAGACCGAGCCCTCATCGCGCCATCCTCTGCAGCGTGCGGATGATCAGCACCGTGGCGCCTGCCATCAGCGAGACGATGACCATGGTGGTGACGGAAAGGGCGGCGCCCAGCGGCCAGTTGGCCGCCTTGCCGAACTGCGCCTGGATGGCGTTGGCGATCATGACGCCGTCCTTGCCGCCGACGAGTTTGGGCGTGACATAGTCGCCCACCGTCGGGATCATGACGATCAGCGCCGCCGAAATGATGCCCGGCGCCGACAGCGGCAGGGTCACGCGCAGGAACGAACGCAGGGGGCCATCGCCAAGATCGGTGGCCGCTTCGACCAGCGTGCGGTCGACTTTTTCCAGGGAGACGAAAATCGGCAGGATGGCGAAGGCGGCCCAGGCATGGGTGAGCGTGATGATGACGGCGCTGGAATTGTAGAGCAGCGCCGTGGACGGCTCGTCGATGAGGCCGAGGCCCATCAGACCCGAATTGAGCACGCCATTGTATCCGAGGATGACCTTCCACGACATGACGCGCAGGAGATAGCTGGTCCAGAAAGGGATGGTGATGAGGAACAGCCATAGGCTCTTGTGACGGCCGCCATGGAAGGAAATGAAGTAGGCGATCGGATAGGCCAGGATCACCGTGAACAGGCTGACCGTCAGCGAAATGTAGAGCGAGCGCCACAGGAGATCGCGGTAGATCGGCTCGGTCAGCGCGATGCGGTAGTTCTCCAGCGTGAACGTGCGGTCGATGGTCAGGTAGTGCTGCGTCCAGAAGGAATGGGCGATGACCACCAGGATCGGCAGGACAAGCAGGATGAGTGCATAGAGGAAGGTGGGGCTGATCAGGGCGAAGCCCTGCACCGGCTCGGATTGCAGAAGGGCATTTCGTCTGGCCCGCGTCATGCGCAACGGGGCCGACCCTTCCGCCGCCGCCGTCATTGGCAAGCTTCCGGCGGCAACGTCCCGGGCGTGGTCTCGGTTGCTGGGCTGGACTGTTCCGCCATGCGTCTTCCCATTGTGCTGGCGCCGGCTGTTCGTTCCCACATTATGATCGGGGCGCGGTCGGACGCAAAACCGGTGACCATTCTGCTGATCGCTCCCCTAGCTTGCCGGCTTTCTTTCATCATGAGCGCATCCAACGATTGAAATCAAGCGCTATTTCTGTAATATTGATTGAACGGACATTCAAAATGGTGTGAAGAAAGCCACCATTTCCGGCCTTTGATGCTGGGTTCCATGTCCGGGAAAAATTCTACGGGATGGTATGGAGGCGATAATGGCGGCAGTCAGGGATCTCAAGGCGACGGAAATGGCTCCTTCCGGAGGCGACGATGCCATTGAACTGGGCAAGCGCCATCTCATCCAGCCCTGGCCTTATGCCGGTTCGGTCGGGGCCGAAGCACGCGCGCTCATCGGTGAAGGCGACGGCATCTACATCACCGACCACACCGGCAAGCGGCTGATCGATGGCCCCGCCGGCATGTGGTGCGTCAATGTCGGGCACCGCCGCGAGGAACTCGCCCGGGTGATGTACGACCAGGCCATGGCGCTGTCCTACAACACGCCCTGGTACACGATGAACACGCCGTCGGCGGAGCTTGCCGAGCGCATCGCCGGCCATGCACCGGGCGATCTCAGCCATGTCTTCTACACCACGGGCGGTTCCTCGGCCGTCGAAACGGCGCTGCGCTTCATGCAGTTCTACAACAATGTGCGCGGCCGGCCCGAGAAGAAGCTGATGCTGAGCCGCGGCGGCGCCTATCACGGCTCGACCTATCTGTCGGCCTCGCTCAACGGCCGTCCGCGCGACCGTGACTGGATGGACGGCGCCGATGAACTGGTGGTGAAGCTCGCCTCACCCGATCCGTTCCGCCGGCCAAAGGGCATGAGCATCGCCGCCTTCACCGATTTCCTGGTCGATCAGTTCCGCGACACGGTCGAGCGTGTCGGCGCCGACAGGA
>NZ_JAFKIC010000384.1 GCF_017306585.1 Mesorhizobium sp.
TCGAATATCTTGAAGCTGTCGGTGAGGCGCAGCAGGAAGCCGACGATGATGATCGGCTGCAGCAGCGGAAAGGTGATGTGGCGGAAAATCTGCCAGCGGTTGGCGCCCTCGACCTCCGCCGCCTCGAAGGGCTCGCGCGGCATGGAGATTATGGCGGCCACGAAGATCATCACAAGGAACGGCATCCATTGCCAGATGTCGACGGCGACGATGGTCAGGAAGGCGCTGGTGCCGTCGGCGAGCACGCCGCTGTGCGAGAGGCCCCATTTGCGCAGCAGGATTCCGATCAGGCCGAAATCCGGGTTGAGGTTGAGCCGCGCCGTCAGTCCGACGACGATCGGTGCCAGGATCATCGGAATCAACAACAGCGACAGGACGATGCGCTTGAACCTGAGATGATATGACAGCAGCACCGAGAATCCGAGCGCCAGCACGAACTCAATGGTGAGCGCCACCAGCATGAATAGCAGCGTTAGTCCGACGCTGTGGAAGAAATCGCTGTCAAATACGAGCTTGCGATAATTGTTGAGCCCGACGAACTGACCGTTCATCGTCGGCTGCGTGTAGCTCAAGGCGTGGACGCTCTGATCGAGCATGATCAGAAACGGCCACATCTCGAACATGAACAGGAAAGCAACCATCGGCGCTAGCCAGATGTACCCCCCAAATTTGGCTGTACGCCCCGCTGCGCCGCTCATATGGCTTGCTCCTAGGCGACAGGGAGCGACATCTCGGATGCCCGGGCGGCATCCAGGATGGCCTGGATCTGCCCGCGCAGCGTCTTGTCGCCGGCGAAGCTGCGGTCGAACACGGCACCACCGACGGTGAAGCCCCAGATGCCCAGACCGCAGACGATCTTTACGCGCTCGACGCTGGCGATGCTGCCGGCCACGATCAGCGGCGTGTCGATACTCTTGACGACATCGGCGATCAGGCTCTCGACATCGCCCGAGAATCGATAGGCAAGCAGGTCCAGGCCCGCCACACCGTCCATGGCCGCGAGCGAGCGCGCGCTCTCGACGATTTCGGCCGCGGTGCCCGTAAGCTTGCTCGGATGGCCGACGACCTTTCCGGGGAACGGCATATATTTTATGCCGGTGCCGGCAAGGATCTCCCCAGCCTCCCGCGCGTGTGTGCCGCCGAGGATGTAGTCGACGCCGATCTCGGCGCCGGCCTGCACGGAACGGAGCTCGTCCTCACGGGTCTGGCTGACCACCTCGAGCATCACCTCCTGGCCATTGGCGCGGATGTCGGCGGCGAGCGCCTTCAGCTCCGGCACCGGCAGCCCGATATCCTTGAAGCCGACGAACGGTATCTTGAGGTCGGCCACCTCGGCGAAGACGCCGCGCGCGTCCGCCACCGTGACATCGTTGTGCGTCAACATGAATATGAAGCGCGACATTGGTCT
>NZ_JAFKIC010000215.1 GCF_017306585.1 Mesorhizobium sp.
CGACCATCGATTCCGTGCGCTCGGTGAAGAAGCTGCGCGCCGTGCAGGAAAAGACCGGCGCGCTGGTGGTGGCCGGCCATGACGGCCCGCAATGGGCGACGCTGAAGAAGGCGCCCGACTTCTACTGACGCAGGCAAGGGGCGGGCCAGCGGTCCGCCCCGACAGCGAGGACATGACATGAAACTTCTGCGTTTCGGCCCGCCCGGGCAGGAAAGGCCCGGCCTGCTCGACGGGCAGGGCGTGCTACGCGATCTGTCGGGCGTGGTCGCCGACATCCGCGGCGACGTGCTCGGCGAGGCCGCGCTGGCGCGGCTGGCCGCGCTCGATCCGGCGACATTGCCGGCGGTCGAGGGCAATCCCCGCATAGGCGCCTGCGTCGGCAAGGTCGGCAAGATGATCTGCGTCGGGTTGAACTATGCCGATCACGCGAAGGAGACCGGCAAGGAGCCGCCAGCCGAGCCGATCCTGTTCATGAAGGCGACGACGGCGCTCTGCGGTCCGGACGACGATATCGAGATCCCCAGAGGGTCGCTGAAGACCGACTGGGAAGTCGAGCTCGGCGTTGTCATCGGCAAGCGGGCCAAATATGTCGGCGAGGCGGACGCGCTCGGCCATGTCGCCGGCTATTGCGTAGTCAACGACGTGTCCGAACGCGCCTTCCAGTCGGAGCGCGGCGGTCAATGGACCAAGGGCAAGAGCCACGACACGTTCGGCCCGATCGGCCCCTGGCTGGTGACAAGAGACGAGATCGCCGACCCGCAGGCGGTCGACTTGTGGCTGGAGGTCGATGGCGTGCGCCGGCAGAACGGCTCGACGCGGACGATGATCTTCGGCGTCGCCCATCTCGTCAGCTACATCAGCCAGTTCATGACGCTGGAGCCCGGCGACATCATCGCCACCGGCACACCGCCCGGGGTCGGCCTCGGCCAGAAACCGCCGGTGTTCCTCAAGCCGGGCCAGACCATGCGGCTCGGCGTGGCCGGGCTTGGCATCCAGACACAACGCACCATCGAGGCGCGGGCCTGATCCCGCGCCTTGCAGCCGATCGGAATTGCCGGGAACATGCAGATGAGAAATCTTGAAGGTCGCGTCGCCATCGTCACCGGCGCCAGCCGCGGACAAGGCGAGGCCGAGGCGCGGCTCTTGGCGCAGGCGGGCGCCTCGGTGCTGGTGTGCGACGTGCTGGAGGCGGAAGGGCAGGCTCTGGTCCGATCGCTGGCCGACGAGGGCCGCGATGCGCGCTTCCTGGCGCTCGATGTCTCCAGCAAGCAGGCATGGGACGGCGCCATCGAAGCCGTGCGCGCGTGGAAGGGAAGGCTGGACATTCTCGTCAACAATGCCGGCATCATCAACCGCAAGTCGCTCGACGACACGACGCTCGAGGCCTGGGAGCGGCTGATCGGCATCAATCTCACCGGCACCTTCCTCGGCATCCAGGCGGCCGCCCGGCTGATGCGCGAGAACGGTGGCGGCAGCATCGTCAACATCTCGTCCAACAGCGCCTTCTCCGGCCACTACGACCCGGCCTATACCGCAAGCAAATGGGGCATTCGCGGCCTGACCCGGACGGCGGCGATGGAATATGTCGACTGGGGCATCCGCGTGAACAGCGTGTGTCCGGGCCTGATCGTCACCGGCCTCAACGCCAATGCGTCGCACCTGAAGCCGATGATCGACCTGACGCCGATGAAGCGCAGCGGCACGCCCGAAGAGGTGGCGAAGCTGGTGCTGTTCCTGGCGAGCGAGGATTCGAGCTTCATCACCGGCGAGGACTTCCTCATCGACGGCGGCTTTACCTCGGGCGCCGCCTATCGCCGCGTCGCGGTGGAAAGCGGGCTCTACGAGCGCTGAGGCGAAGCCGGAGACGGCTGGCAAGCTGACATTCCCTGATCGAGGCGGCAGGCACGGCGCGCCGGCCGCCATAACCGCGCGCTTTGTCGGGCGCGGGGACGCTTGACGTTTCGGCATTCATTGGTACGGTATTGGCGAACATTATTCGCAAATACGGAACCTGTGATGAGCCAGATCGAAGCCGACACCGTGGACTGGGCCGCCGCGCGCAAGGAGATGGAGCGCTGGTACTGGTGGGGCATCCCCACCTTCTTCCGCGCGCCCTGGAACGAGGAGCCGGGGGCGGGCGAGATCGCCGTGCTCGGCGTGCCGCATTCCTCGGGCAACGGCTCGACGGAACGCGACCAGCATCTCGGCCCGCGCGCCGTGCGCCATGTCTCGGCGCTCTACCGGCGCGGCCATGGCCGCTTCGGCTTCGTGCCGTGGGACGTCTGCAACGTGGTCGACGCAGGCGACGTGCCGCTGCCGGAAGCCATGGTCAACGACACCAGCGTGCGTCACATCGAGCTCTACGCGAAGCGCTTCGCGGCGGCCGGCACGCGCCTGGTCTCGATCGGCGGCGACCACTCCATAACCGGGCCGCTGCTCAAGGCGGTCGCCGGACCGGGCTCGCCGATGACGGACGGCAAGCCGGTGGCGCTGGTGCATTTCGATTCCCACACCGACAGCTACCACCACCTGCCGCACTGGCTGGGCAACCGGCGCTCGGCCGCGCACTGGAGCAGCTACACCGCCACCGAGGGCAATGTCGACGCGACGCGCTCCTCGCAGATCGGCATCCGCCCGAATGTCGGCACGCCGGGGTCGCGCAACACCAGCGAGGAGCTGGGCTACCGCGTCATCGGCATGGACGAGATCGAGCGCGAGGGCTGGGAGAAGGTGGCGAGCCAGGTGCGCGCCCGCGTCGGCGACGCGCCGGTCTACATCACTTTCGACCTCGACGTGCTCGACCCGGCCGACGCGCCGGGCGTGTCCAACATCGAGCCGGGCTATCCCGGCCTCAGGATCGGCGACGCCGTGCGCATCCTGCAGAGCCTGCGCGGCCTCGACATCGTGGGTGGCGACATCGTGTGTCTGATGCCGACCAAGGACAGTCCCAACCAGATCACCGCGATGAACGCCATGGTCGTGGCCTTCGAGATGATCTGCCTGATGGCGGACCGGATGCGGACCGACAAGCCCGCGTGAGCCGCCGTGCCGTCCGCCGCCCGTCATGCTCAGCGTGGCGGCGGCGTCAGCACGAAGAGCGTGCGCGCCGGTTCGGTCGTGGACGCGTTGGCGAAAGTGTGCGGGCGGCGCGGATCAAAGGCGATCGCGTCGCCGGCGCCGAGTTCATGGGTCGTGTCCTCGACGACGATGCGGATGGTGCCTTCCAGCACGAAGACGAATTCCTCCTCGCAGGCGAGCGTGTAGAGCTTTTCGCCGCCGGTGCCGCCGGGCGCGATGTCGGAATAGATGACCTGCAGGCGCTTAGCTTCGGCCGGCGAGATCAGGAAGTCAGAAACATCGGTGCCGCCGAAGCGGATGGGCGGGCGGTCGTCGGCCCGCACCACGCCGGAGCGGGCAGGGGTGAAGAGGTCGCCGACCGGCAGCGCCAGCACTTCGCAGAGCCTGACCAGCGAGGCGACCGAGGGCGAGGTCTTGTCGCGCTCGATGTCGCTGAGAAAGCTCTTGGTGAGGTCGGCGGCGCCGGCGACCTCGTCCAGCGTCATGTCGAGTTCGCGGCGCCTCGTGCGCAGCAGCCTGCCGATGTTAGGGGCGCCTCGCTTGCTTGTCTGTGTGTCCGACACGAACGCTTCCTCCGATTCGGCCTGTTGCCCGGCACTATGACACAGCTTTAGCCGGCAAGGCGCGCCCTGTACAAGGCTTGTTCGTTATTAGCGAATTATGTTGACTATTTAAGAACTATAGGCAAGCCTTATGCGAGGCCGCCAAGAGCCCGAACCCAGAGGTGAACCATGTCCAGAAAATCGATCCTGCTTTACGTTCTGCTCGCGGCCGTGCCGGCCGCCGCGACCCCGGCGCTGGCCGAGGGACCAGGCTTCATCTCGGGCGGCAAGCTTGAGGCCTGCGTCGACCCGACCTTCCCGCCGATGGAATTCGTCAAGACACCGGGCCAGCCGCCCGTGGGCATCGACATCGACGTCGTCAAGGCGCTCGCCGCGCACTGGAAGGTCGAGGCCAACATCACCTCCATGGACTTCAACGGGCTGCTGCCGGGCCTGGAATCCAAGCGCTGCGACATCGTCATCAGCGGCGCGCTGCTCAAGCCCGAGCGCCTGGAGAAGTTCAGCGGCGTGCCCTATCTGAAGACCGGCGTCGTCATGATCGGCAAGGCCGGCGACACGACCGAGTACAAGAGCTACGAGGATTTCTCGGGCAAGGTCGTCGCCGTCCAGACCGGCACGTCCTACATCGAGCTCCTGAACAAGGTGAACGACGACCTGGCCAAGGCCGGCCGCGACAAGATCACGCTGCAGACCTATCCCAAGCAGACCGACGCCATCCAGCAGGTGATGATCGGGCGCGCCACGGGCACGATCAGCCAGGACACCGAGTTCGCCTATCGCGACCTGCAGCAGCCGGGCGAGCTGAAGATCCTCTACGCCGCCGGCGCCGCCGACCAGTACGCGGCCTATTTCCGCAAGGACGACGCCGACCAGGCGGCGGTCGCCAGCGCGGTCAAGGCGTTGCTTGCCGACGGCACGATGAAGACCATCGCCGAGCAGTGGAAGCTGCCGATGTCGACGATCACCGGCGTCGGCGAATAAGGGCTGGCGAGCGCTGCGGTGAGTTTCGACGCGGGTCTTTTCTGGTCAACGCTGTTTTCGGCGACCTTCTTCAAGGCGGCGCTGGTGGCGCTCGCGCTGACCGTGATTTCGCATGTGGCGGCGATCCTTCTGTCGCTGCCGCTGGCGCTTGCGCTGGACGGCAAGCGGCTGTGGCTGCGCTGGGCGGCCACGGCCTATGTCGGGCTGTTCCGGGCCTTGCCGGCGCTGCTCCTGCTGCTGTTCGTGTGGAACGGCCTGCCGCAGATCTCGCCGGTGTTCCGCGAGGCCTGGTTCTCGCCCTTCATGGCCGCCTTCCTGGCGCTGACGCTCAACGAGGCGGCCTATCAGGTGGAGATCAACCGCGCCGCGCTGTCGGCCGTCGATGGCGGGCAATACCAGGCGGGCGCCGCGCTCGGCCTGCGCAAGCCGCAGGTGTTCTTCCTGATCGCGGTGCCGCAGGCGCTGCGCGTGGCGCTGCCGCCGACGGTCAACGAGTTCATCAGCCTGTTGAAGACCACGTCGCTCGCCTCGGTCATCTCGCTGACAGAGTTGATGGCGGTGACCCAGCAAAGCGTCGCCTCGACATTCCGCTACGCGGAATTCTATTCCGTCGCCTCGATCTATTATCTTGCCATGGTCTACGCGCTGATGTTCCTGCAGAAGCGTTTCGAGCGGCGCTTTGCCTGGGCGAAGCCCCGCGAGGCCGGCAACGCGCCGCATGGTTGAGCGGGCGTCGGCGCGCCGGGAAAAAGCAGCATACCGAGGAGTGAGAAGGTGACGGACACAGCAAGCAATCGTCTGCCCGCCAGGGCGGATGTCGTGATCATCGGCGGCGGCGTGGCCGGCTGCTCGATCGCCTATCACCTGACCAAGCTCGGCATCACCGATGTGGTGCTGTGCGAGCGCAAGCAACTGACCTGCGGCACCACCTGGCACGCGGCGGGACTGGTGACGCAGCTTCGCGCCACGCGGCAGATGACGGAGCTCGCCAAATATACCGGCGAGCTGTTCGCCAGCCTGGAGGAGGAGACCGGCCAGGCGACCGGCTTCATGCGGCGCGGCTCGCTGCGCGTCGCGCGCACCGAGGCGCGGCTGGAGGAGCTGGCGCGCGGCGCCTCGATGGGCCGCAATTTCGGCCTGCCGGTGGAGAAGGTCAGCCCCGGCGAGATCAAGGAACGCTGGTCGCCGATCGATCTTGACGGCATCGTCGGCGGCTTCTGGTTCCCGCATGACGGACAGGTCAATCCCGCCGACGTGACCATGGCCTATGCGAAGGGCGCGCGCATGCGCGGCGGCAGGATTTTCGAGAACACCAGGGTGGAGAAGATCCTGGTGGAGAACGGCCGCGCCGTCGGCGTCGTCACCGATCAGGGCGAGATCCGCGCCTCGCGCGTCGTGATCTGCGGCGGCATGTGGTCGCGCGATCTCGCGGCAAGCGCCGGCGTGACGCTGCCGCTGCACGCGGCCGAGCATTTCTACATCGTCACCGAGACGATCCCCGAACTGCCGCGCAACCTGCCGGTCCTGTTCATGGGCGACGAGTGCGCCTATTACAAGGAGGACGCCGGCAAGCTGCTGCTCGGCTGCTTCGAGCCCAACGCCAAGCCATGGGGCCATGACGGCATACCGGCGGATTTCTGCTTCGATTCCCTGCCGGAGGATTTCGAGCATTTCGAGCCGATCCTGGAAATGGCCACCAAGCGTGTGCCACTGCTGGCGCAGGCCGGTATCAAGCTGTTCTTCAACGGACCGGAAAGTTTTACACCTGACGACCGCTACCTGATCGGCGAAACCTCCGAGGTGGCTGGGCTGTTCTGCGCCTGCGGCTTCAACTCGATCGGCATCCTGTCGTCCGGCGGCGTCGGCAAGGCGCTGTCGGAATGGATCCGCGACGGTCGGCCTCCCGTCGATCTCGCCGATGTCGACGTGCGCCGCACCGTCTCCTTCCAGTCCAACAAGCGCTATCTCTACGACCGCACGACCGAGACGCTCGGCCTGCTGTTCGATATGCACTGGCCTTACCGGCAGTTCGAGACGGCGCGCGGCATCAGGCGCAGTCCCTTCCATGACCGGCTGCTTGCCGAGGGCGCCTTCATGACCGAGGCGGCGGGCTTCGAACGCCCCGGCTTCTTCGCCGGGCGCGGCGTCGCGCCGACGATCGAATATTCCTACGGGCGGCAGAACTGGTTCGACCTCACCGGCGCCGAATGCCGCAACACCGCGCAGAATGTCACGCTGTTCGACCATTCCTGCTTCGTCAAATACGAGGTGGAAGGGCGCGATGCGCTGAAGGCGCTGAACCGCGTCTGCGCCAACGACATCGACGTGCCCGTCGGCCGGGTCGTCTACACGCAGTGGCTCAACGAACTCGGCGGCATCGAGGCCGACGTGACGGTGACGCGGCTCTCGGAAACCAGCTTCATGGTGGTGACGATCGCGGTGTCGCAGCGGCGCGACCTGACCTGGCTGACGCGCAACATTCCCGCGGACGCCCATGTCTTCGTCCGCGACATCACCTCGGGCCTGCCGATGCTGGCGCTGATGGGGCCGAAGGCGCGCGACCTTTTGCGGGCCGTCTCGCCCGACGATTTCTCCGATGCGGCGTTCCCGTTCGGCACCAGCCGCGAGATCGACCTCGGCTATGCCCGCGTGCGCGCCAGCCGGCTGACCTTCGTGGGCGAGCTCGGCTACGAGCTCTACATGCCGGCGGAGTTCGCCGCCCATGTCTTCGACAGGCTGGTCGAGGCGGGCGCCGCGTTCGGGCTCGCCCATGGCGGCTATTTCGCCATCAACTCGCTGCGCATGGAGAAAGGCTACCGCCACTGGGGCCATGACATAGGCGAGGAGGACACGCCGCTGCAGGGCGGCCTGGGCTTCGCCGTCGCCTTCGACAAGCCGGGCGGCTTCATCGGGCGCGAGGCGCTGCTGCGCCAGAGGCAGGCCGGGCCGATCCGGCGCCGGCTTGTGCAGTTGCGGTTGGAGGATGAGGCCGCGCCTCTGCTCTACCACCACGAGCCGGTCTGGCGCGACGGGCGCATCGTCGGTTCGGTCACGTCGGGCGCCTATGGCCACCGCGTCGGCGCGTCGCTGGGCATGGCCTATGTCGAATGCGCCGAGGGCGTGACCGACGCCTATCTGGCCGCCATGCCGCTGGAGGTGGAGATCGCCTGGAAGCGCTATCCGGCGCGGGCGCAGCTCAAGGGCTGGTACGACCCGAAGGGCGAGCGGCTGAAGGGGTTGGAGGCCTAGAGGCGGCGAGAGGCTGGCGGGAAGGATCGCTGCCCAACCGCCTACCGCACCACCAGCACCGGGATCTCCGTGTAGGACAGCACTTCCGCCGTCTGGCTGCCGAGCAGCAGGCGGCCGAGGCCCCGGCGTCCGTGCGAGGCCATGACGATCAGGTCGCAGCCGCGGGCCTGCGACAGTTCCAGGATCGCCTCGGCGGGCCTTTTGTCTTCCACGTGAACCACCTGAGCGGTCACGCCGGCGGCGTCGGCGGAGGCCTTGCACTTGTCGAGAACCTGCTTGCCGTATCTGCGCGCTTCCTCCTGGTAGACGGCCAGCTCATCGCCGGCGGCGTAGCCGGCCATGGCGCCGCCCCAGGCCAGCATCGGGAATTGTTCGGAAACGGTGACGAAGGTGACTGCGGCGCCGATGTCCTTGGCCAGTGTGAGGCCATGGGCAACGCCCTTGTCGGCCAGTTCCGATCCGTCGGTGGCGATGAGCAGGTGCTTGTACATGATGTCTGCCTTTGATGCGCGCCGCTGGGCGGACGCTTTCTGATGATGCCTATGAGCTAGAGATAGTTATGCCGAACGCGCAATCATTGTGCCAAGGCCGCGCGGATGAGGGCCAGCCGACAGCCTGCGATGCCGCGTCAGCGCGGGCTTGGCTTTTGAGGGCCGCCTGACAAGTATAGCCTAGGCTATGCCATTGAATTCAATGATATTTTTGTCATCTTGCCTTGACGCCGATTCAGGGCGTTGCTAGATCAGGGCCATCGGGGAGTAGCCACCATCGGCATGATGGGGCCGCATCAACATGCTCGCGGAAATCGCGTGGTGCGGCCGGCCGGAAATCCGGCTCGGCAAGACCGTGGTGAGGACCGGCCGTTGGACAGGCCGCCCGCGCTCACCCGGATCATGTCCCCATGAGACCATAGTCATGTCACCTCTAGCGATCGCCATCCTGGCCATCGGCATGTCCGTCGATGCGCTGATTGCTTCCATCGGAAGGGGCGCCGGCACGGTTCGCCCGTCCTGGGTCGAGGCTCTGAGGACCGGCGCCGTGTTCGGCGCGGTCGAGACGCTGACGCCGTTGCTTGGCTGGCTGATGGGCGTCGTCGCCAGCCAGTATGTGCAGCAGATCGACCATTGGATTGCCTTCGTGCTGCTCGGCGGCGTCGGCGGCCGCATGGCGCTGCATGCCTTCCAGCGCGATGCCGCGGCGCCGGCCGCCGCCGGCAACCGCTCGCTGGCGACGCTGCTGGCGACCGCCATCGGCACCAGCATCGACGCCATGGCCGTCGGCGTGTCGCTGGCATTCCTAGAGGTCAACATCGTTGTGATCGCGCTTGCCATAGGCGCTGCGACGACGCTGATGTCGACCGGCGGCATTCTTGCCGGGCGCTTCCTCGGCGCCCGCTTCGGGCGCTATGCCGAAATCCTCGGCGGGCTGGCGCTGATCGGTCTCGGCGGCTCCATCCTTTACGAGCATCTGACGGCCTGACCGGTCTGGTCTTCGGTTGCGCCGGGCCTTTCGCGGCGGGGCAGGGACCGCTACAGCTTGCTCCGGTCAGACATCAGCGAAAGGCAGGCCATGAGCAGCGCGTTTCCCCAAATCCATCTGGTGCGGCATGGCGAGACGGCGTGGAGCCTTTCGGGGCAGCACACCGGCCGCACCGACATGCCGCTGACGCCGGCCGGGGAGGCTGCCGCGCGCGGCCTTGCCGATCGCCTCAAGGGGCTGTCGTTCTCGGCCGTGTGGTCGAGCCCCTCGCAGCGCGCCTACAACACCTCAGTGCTTGCCGGCTTTGGCGAGCGCAGCGAAAAGATGGACGATCTGCAGGAGTGGGACTACGGCGCCTATGAGGGGCGCACCACCAAGGAGATCCTGGCCGAGCAGCCGGGCTGGACCGTCTTTCGCGACGGCTGCCCGCAAGGCGAGATGGCCGCCGATGTCGGCGCCCGCGCCGACCGGGTGATCGAACGGCTGCGCAAGGCCAATGCCGACATCCTCATCTTTTCCAGCGCGCATTTCCTGCGCGTGCTCGCCGCCCGCTGGCTCGGCCTGCCGCCGGAAGGCGGCGCGCTGTTCGTGCTCGACACGGCCAGCATCAGCGTGCTCGGCTACGAGCATGATCTGGGCGAGCCGGTCGTGCGCAAATGGAACTTGAAATAGCCCCTATCTATCGAATTTCCGGATCGCCTCGGCGGTCACGGGTGTGAAGAAATTGACCAGATTGCCGTCGGGGTCGCGAAACAGCAGCGAGCGGTTGCCCCAGGGCATGGTGGTGGGTTCCTGCACTGTCGCGCGCTTGATCGTATCGCCCAGCCGGGCGAATTCGGCATCGACATCGCCGACGCGGAACTCGATGATGGCCGTGTGGTTGTCGGCGGGGCGGGCGATGTCGCCGCCGAACAGCATCAGGGTGCGCGTGCTGCCGATCGCGAGCGTGCAGGAGGGCGTCGAAAGTTCGGCGAAGTCCTCGGTGTAGACCGTCACCGGCATGCCGGTGATCTCGCCGTAGAAACGCACGAGGCGCTGGACGTCCGAGGTGATGATGCGCACTGAGACGAAATTCATTGCTTTGCTTCCTTGATCGCTGAAGCCGCCGTCGGCTTCCCGACCCTGATATAGACCAGGCCTGCTGACAGCTTTCTGGCAGGAAGCTTCGCCTGCCGTGATCGCGTGACTGAACGGCATTTGCTTCGCCCCTGACGGAAATTTGATCGCGCGCCGCAGTACAAATACCAATGGAGAAGCTATATGGTCTTCGAGAAAGTTTTTAATTAAACAAACATGAAATAATGAAAAGCAAACTTGAAATAATTCATATGATTTTTCTTTGATTATAGAGAAACTGCAGGACAAGTTCGAACTTCTGAAAGGTGGTTAAAATGACGTCCCGGATGAGTTTTATCATGGCAGGGGCAGCGCTGTTTGGGTTTACTGGTTATGCGATGGCCGGTAGTCCTGCGCCGTTAATTTTTGAAAAGACGGCACTTTCCGAGCAGGAGATTTACATTTTCCAGGACGCGAACCTCAATCCCGACTGCACGACGGCGGGTATAGACATCGTGCAGACGGCATCCGGGCCTAGCCATGGCTCGATCCGGATCGTCGACGGCAAGTTTTTCCCGAGCTTTCCCAAGACCAGCGAACGCTACAAATGCAACTCGCAGAGTGGTGACGGGGTGAGGGCGTTCTACAAATCGGCTCCCGGCTTCAAGGGGCAGGACCAGGTGAACCTGACGGTCCACACGTTCACCGGGAATATCCGCACCGTGACCGTGAACATCACCGTCCAGTAGGCACGGCGCGGGGCTACCCGGCCAGCAGCGCCAGTTCCTCCGCCGTCAGATGCCGCGCCGCGCCCTTGGCGAGGTCGCCGAGCGGCAGGCGGCCGATGGCGATGCGGATCAGGCGCCGGACTTCGATGCCGTGGGCGGCGAGCAGGCGGCGTATGTGGCGGTTCCTGCCTTCGTCGAGCACGATCTCCAGCCAGGCGGTGCGGCCGCCGCTGCGCAGCAGTCCGATCGAATTGGCCGTCAGCGTCTCGCCATCCACGGTGACGCCGGCCCGCAACGCTTCCAGCGTCGCCTCGTCCGGCACGCCGCCGACCTGCACGTGATAGGTTTTGGGCAGATGCGAGGCCGGGTCCATCAGCCGGTTGGCGAACTGCGTGTCGTTGGTCATCAGGAGCAGGCCTTCGCTGGCCTTGTCCAGCCGGCCGACCGGCGAGACGAAGGGCAGGTCCAGCCCTTCGAGGCAGGCATAGACGGTGTCGCGCTGTTGCGGGTCGTCGCGCGTGGTGACCAGCCCGCGCGGCTTGTTGAGCATGAGATAGACCTTGCGCTCGGCCACCACCTCATTGCCGTCGACGACGATCCTGTCGCGGTTCATGTCGACGCGCCATTCGGCGTCGCGCACGACCTTGCCGCCGACGCGCACGCGGCCCTCGGCAATCAGCAGCGCAGCCTGCGTGCGCGAGCACAGGCCAAGCTTCGACAAGGCGCGGTTCAGGCTGACGCCGGATGTCTTTCCAGCGGGCGATTGGCCGGCGGGCAGTTTGCCGGCGGGCGCTTTGCGGGTTGGTGGTGGTCGTGCTGCCATGCTGTTCCGGACCGTTCGGTGACGGACAGATGGCACGCGCCGCGACAGCTCCGCAAGCCGGGTGCTTATGCGGCGCGCGAACCGGTGTCCTGCCCGTTGAAGAAGGCGGTGAGCACCGGCACATGGGCGGCGGGTTTCAGCATGTGGTTCTGGCCGGGCAGCGTGAGATAGCTTGCATCGGGCAGCGCGCCGGCCAGCGCCTTGTTGCCGTTCAGCATCCAGGGCGGGCTCTTGCCGCCATCGCTGACCAGCACCGGCACGCCGAGCGAAGCCCAGCGGGCGGGATCGAGCGGCTTGCCGAGCTGGTCGCCGGCGACAATGGCGCCGTCATAGGGCAGGGTATGCGCGACCGCTTTCAGCTTCCGCCAGATCGGGGTCAGCCGCATGACCGAGATCAGCAGGCCGGGCATGCCGACCGATCTGAGGAAGGCGGCGACGGCATCGCCGCGCCGGCCGTCTCCAATGGCCTGGCGGATCGCCGCCCAGTCGCCTTGCGTGGTCTCGCGGCTGGCGTCGACGATCAGCGGCGCCTCGTAGAGCGCGAGGCTGGTGATGCCGGGCAGGCGGGTGGCCGCCATCAGCGCCAGCATGGCGCCCGACGACATGCCCCAGACGCAGGCCTCGCCACCAGCGGCGGCCAGCACCGCCTCGATGTCGTCGACCTCGCGCTCGACTGCGTAGGGAAGGGTGTCGCCGCTTTCGCCCCGGCCGCGCCGGTCGTATCGGAAGACGGTGAAATCGCCAGCCAGCGCCCTGGCCAGGGGGCCGCTCGGCCCCATGCTTCGCGAACAGAGCGCGCCGTCGACGAGGATCAGCGGGCGGCCCCGGCCCCGGCGCTCGCAGACAATCGAGGTGCCGTCGCGCGACATCAGGGTTTGCGTGGTCGGCTCGGTGTTTTCAGCCGGCATGGTCGGCACTCCCTTCGATCAGTTGCTCCAGCCGGTCGAGGCTCTGCGTCCAGCCGCCGCGCATGCCGAGCGCCAGCAGGCGTTCGCGGTCGGCGGCACTTGCGAAGGTGACTTCGAAATGGACATGGGTCCGCGCGCCGTCGGGCGTGAAGGTCACGGTGTGGACGCTCTCGCCCGGCGGCTTGCCGGCCCATTCGCGGATTTCGGGATCGGGCTCGTCGCGGTAGCTCAGCCCTGCGTTCTCCGCGACTTCGAGATAGCTGCCCTGGTTGCGGTAGAGCGTGCCGCCGGCGGTCAGCATGTCGATGCGCCAGCGGCCGCCGGCGCGCACGTCGAGTTCGCAGCGGGGAATCGTGCAGCCCTTGATGCCCCACCATTGCGCGACCAGGAGCGGATCGGTCCACAGCTTGAAGACACGCTCGACCGGCGCGTTGAAAATCCGCTCGATGGCAAAGCCGCGGTCGGCTGCCGTGGCGATGGGCGCGCTCATTCGGCTTTGTCCGCGCCGCGCCGCAGCAGATCCTCCATGCGGTCGAAGCGGTCCTCCCAGAGTTTTCTGTAGTCATCCAGCCAGCGGTCGATGTCGCGCAGCGGCTTGAGCTCGATACGGCTCAGGTGCTTCTGCGCCGCGCGGCTGCGGGTGACGAGGCCGGCCTGCTCCAGCACGCCGACATGCTTGGAGACGGCGCGCACGGTGAGCGCGAAGGGCTGCGCCAGTTCGGCGACCGAAGCCTCGCCGTCGAGCAGGCGGGCCAGGATCGCCCGGCGCGTCGGGTCGGCGAGGGCAGCGAATGTGTCGTCGAGGGAGATTTGAGTAGCCATTGCGGAACCATCTAGTTCTGGAACTAATTGGTTCTATATAGGGGCCGACCCGTCAGGTCAATGGGGCCGCCCTATGGCGGCCCGGGAGCGCTGGGGCGAGATACGAGCCTTCGCCGGATCGCAAGACGAAAGCGGGGCTTCGAAGTCTTTGTTCGACTTCGAGCCCCGCTTTCTGGACTTGGCGTGTGCCGTCTTTGGCGGTCAGGCCGCCCTGGCTTCGCCGGCGATGCCGTTCAGCACGGCCAGCGCGTCGGCCGGCAGTTCCAGTTCGGCGGCCGCCAGATTCTCCCTGAGATGCCCGACAGAGGAGGTGCCGGGGATGAGCAGGATGTTGGGCGCGCGGCGCAGCAGCCAGGCGAGCGCCACCTGCATCGGCGTCGCGCCGAGCTTCTGCGCCACGCTTGCCAGCGTGTCCGACTGCAGCGGGCTGAAGCCGCCGAGCGGGAAGAAGGGCACATAGGCGATGCCGTCGGCGGCGAGCTGGTCGATCAGCGCGTCGTCCTCGCGGTGGGCGATGTTGTACTGGTTCTGGACGCAGACGATCTCGGCGATGGAGCGTCCCTCTGCAATCTGGGTCGCCGTGACGTTGCTCATACCGATATGGCGCACAAGGCCCTGGCGCTGCAGGTCGGCCAGCGTGTTCAGTTGCGGCTTGAGCGATCCTTCGGCCGGGCCGTGGATGCCGTGCATGGAGCGCAGGTTGACTACCTCCAGCACGTCGAGGCCGAGATTGCGCAGATTGTCGTGTACGGCCTGCGTCAATTCCTTCGGCGACATGGCGGGAAGCCACGATCCGTCATCGCCGCGCCGGGCGCTGATCTTGGTGACGATGGTGAGATTTGCAGGGTAGGGGTGGAGCGCCTCGCGGATGATCTGGTTGGTGACGTGAGGGCCGTAGAAATCCGAGGTGTCGATGTGGTCGACGCCGCTGGCGATGGCCTCGCGCAGCACGGCGAGCGCCGCCTCGCGATCCCTGGGCGGGCCGAACACGCCGGGCCCGGCCAGTTGCATGGCGCCATAGCCCAGGCGCTTCACGGTGCGGTCGCCGAGTTTGTAGGTTCCGGCCTTGCTGATGTCGGTCATGATCTCATCTCCTTGTGGTGAGGCCAATGTAGACAAGACCGGGCTGCGCGATAATATGGTGTAATTGGAACAGCCTGTGCGGAAGAGCGAACAATGGCGGCGGATCTCGGCGACCTACAGGCGTTCATGGCGGTGGCGCGCGCCGGCGGCTTTCGCGAGGCGGCGCGTTTAAGCGGCGTCAGCGCCTCCAGCCTGAGCGAGACGGTGCGGCGGCTGGAGACGGGGCTTGGCGTGCGGCTCCTCAACCGCACCACGCGCTCCGTGGCGCCCACCGAGGCCGGCGCGCGGCTGCTGGAGCGGCTGGCGCCGGCGCTGGGCGAGGTCGAGGCCGCGCTTGACGTGGTCAACGGCTTTCGCGGCCGCCCGGCCGGCACGCTGCGGCTCAACGTGCCCGTGGTGGCGGCCAAACTGGTGCTGCCGCGCCTGTTGCCGCCTTTCCTCGCAGCCTATCCCGACATCCGCATGGAGGTGACCGCCGAGGACAATTTCGTCGACATACTGGCGAGCGGCTGCGACGCCGGCATCCGCTATGACGAGCGGCTGGAGCAGGACATGATCGCGGTTCCCATCGGCCCGCGCCGGCAGCGCTTCGCCACCGGGGCCGCGCCGGCCTATCTCGACAAGCACGGCCGGCCCGAGCATCCGCGCGACCTGCTCGATCATGCCTGCCTGCGCGGCCGCTTCGCCAGCGGCGTGACGCCGGCCTGGGAATTCGAACGCGACGGCGAGGTGGTGAGCGTCGAGCCGACCGGCCCGTTGCTGGTCAGCACCGGCACGGCCATGGCGCTGGCGCTCGAAGTGTCGGTCGCGGGCTGCGGCATCGTCTCGCTGTTCGAGGACTGGCTGCGCCCCTATTTCGACGATGGCCGGCTGGAGCCGGTGCTGGAACCCTGGTGGCAGGAATTTTCCGGCCCCTTCCTCTACTATCCCGGCCGCCGCCTGACACCGGCGCCGCTCAGGGCGTTCATCGATTTTGTCGGCACGATGCGGTGGGGGTGATGTTCCGATAGACGGTTGGCGTCGCTCGGCGGCAATTCCATCATCGTTGGACAGGTCTGTGGACGTCAGGGCAGCCTTAGGCTGCCGCGACGGTTTCCCTCGATGAATGGTGTGGCTCGGCGGCTGCCTTGATTACAGTCGTCGGCTGTCTGAGCCACGCCTCATGGGTGATTGCCACCATTGAGGGGTGATCCACAATTCCGATTGTTCCCCACGTAAACAGGGCATAGCCGGCCGTCGTGCCATCCAGCCCACCCGGAATCGCTACTTTGAGATGTTGAGCCAGCCAGGCAATGGTTCCATAGCCGCACAAACTGACGCAGTGATCTTCCGCGCTGTCGGCTGTAAATCCGGTGCCGAACCACCCGGAATTGCCGCCGGTTGTGTTCCAGGCGGTTTCGAGCTGATTGGCGGCAACACCTATCTTGACCGGTCCCTTGGAGATGGCGCTCTGCAAAATGTTTGGAGCTGTCCAATTGACGGCAAAGTAACCGCCGTCGTCATAGTATTTGCCGTCCTGGGAAAATCCTTTAACAGCCATCAGCTTCATTACCTGGGTAAGGTGTGCTCCTTCAATTACGTTGTGCTCGCTGGCCCAGCTAATGACTTCAGCATCCGAGATGAATATCTCCGGATTCTCACAAGCCTTGGCAAATGCTTCCTCCGCGGTCACGCAATCGCCATACTGCCTATTTCCCCATGAGGAAATTGTCTTGGGAATTCTAGTGTAATTTGGCGGCGGCGCCGCAGTCACCAGAAGCGGTGGCGCTGCCGCCAATGCATACCTTGGAGATGGTATGGCCCCGCGCTTTGGAGGCAGCGGCCCCTTCGCCGAAACGTTATCTTTCACCATGGTCTCTCTCTCCCAATATTTCTGTTACTTTCGTGCCCCTTTATCAATTTTATAGTCTATTTCTTTGTTAATATTCTTATCGTCTCCTTTTTCTGTTCCGGGGTTTTTCTCTTCGGCGTCAGGCGTATAAGGAATCGCACTTTCGATATCGCTATTCGGTGTCGGAAAGGCGCCTCGTTTTGGTCGCGGCAGCGCACCTTCTTTGTCCGGTGGGTCTTCCATAGATGGATATCTCCCGTAATAAATATCAAACGGCAGGAGGATACTAGTTCGATCACAGAATGCTTGCGACGATATTCCAAAGAACATTACTTCACAATGATGAAACAATGCTCTCGTCACTTCGATCTGAATTGCCTACGAAACTGATATTGTACCGGTAAGGCCAATTGTAACAAGGAATAATTCATGCGCGAGACTGATCCATGGAAGCAGATTTAAGTGCATGTATTCTATGGATTTATCGGTTCTCGTCGGCGCTTGTTACTAAAGCAAAGAATAATATATAAAATTAGTTTCTGCTATCACAAATTCGTGAGTAATCTTCCTCGAAATCTGCTTCGTGCAACAGGCAAGGCTGGCCACCAGTACGACCTGCTCGATCGCGCCTGCCTGCGAGGCCGCTCCGGCGCCGCTCAGGGCGTTCATCGATTTCGTTGGCGCGATGCGGTGGTGAGGGTGGAATCCTACGCGGCCGCCATCGCCGGCCGTGGCCAGGCGCATCGCCGATGAGGGCATGGGGAACAGGCTGATATTTCCGGTTTCGGCCGGGCCAGCCACTCTCCGGTAACCTTACCGGCACATCCCGACAATCCAAGCGCGCTCCGTAACGGTTTGTTTGCCTGCCCCGCCTATCCACTGACGCAGTGCCGCCAATGGCCGATGCACCCTCGGTGTCTGGATAGAAGCGGGGACGCGCAAGGAATGGGTTCGCCCTGGTCCGAATTGCTGGCTAATCTCGCTGTCGTGGCGATGTTCGTGTCGGCCTGGATCCACACCCATGTGTGGCTGGACCGCCGGCCGGCCCTGGTGAAGTCGGTTGCCTTCGGGGCGCTGATGGGCGCGGGCGCCATCATCCTGATGCTGACGCCCATGCAGTTGCAGCCGGGCGTTCTGGTCGATCTCCGGGCGACGATGATCGCCGTTGCCGGGTTCTTCGGCGGGCCTCTCGCCGGCATCGTCGCCGGGGTGACGGCCGGCGCCTTCCGCGCCTTCGAGGGCGGCATCGGCGCCTTTGCCGGCGCGGTCGGTATCGCGGCCACCATGCTGGTCGGCGTCGCCGGCAATCTCGCGCTCAGGGGCCGCCAGCCCGGCATGGGCGATACCATGATCCTGGGCGCGGCGACCGCCTGCGGATCGCTGCTTGGTCTCAGCGTGCTGCCGCCGCCCGTGCTGGAAAGGGTGCTGCCGGAGGTGGTGTTTCCCTCCACCTTGCTCATCTTCGTCTCGGTGGCGATGTCGGGGCTGGCGCTCCACCAGGAGGGGCGGCGTATCGAGGCGCTGAAGTCGCGGCGCATCTTCAAGACCGTGGTCGAAACCTTGCCCGACTGCCTCAACGTCAAGGATATCGAGGGGCGGTTCATCGCCGCCAATCCGGCGACGGCCGAACTGATGCATGCGACTGATGCCCGGGCGCTGATCGGCAGGACGGATTTCGATTTCTACCCCACCGAGACGGCGCGGGAGTTCCGCCAGGACGAGCTTGCCGTGCTGAAGTCGGGCGTCGCCTCCACCATCGAGCAGCACCTGCGCCATGAGGACGGCACCGATGGCTGGCTGTCGACCTTGAAGGCGCCGTTCCGCGACAAGAGCGGGGCGGTGGTCGGCCTCATCACGCACAATCGCGACATCACCGCGCGCAAGCAGCTGGAGACGGAACTGGCGGAGAGCCAGGCGAGGCTCGGCGACGCGCTGACGCACATGGCCGACGGGCTGGTGATGTTCGATCCCGATGGCAGGATGGTGCTGTGCAATGCGCAGTACCGCGCCATGTTTCCCAGGACGGCCGAGATCAGGGTGCCCGGCGCCGACTATCGCGACATATTGCGGGCCTCGGTGGCGCGCGGCGAAAGCGTCGCCCCGCCCGATATGGTCGAGGACTGGATCGCTGGCATCATGGCCCTGCAGACGCATGCCAACCAGCGCCAGATCCGGCTCGCCGACGGGCGCTGGTTGGACGTGCGGACGCGGCCGACCGGCAATGGCGGCAGCCTCAGCATGTTTTCCGACATTACCGAGGCCAAGCAAGTCGAGGCCGAACTGCTGGCCGCCAACGAGAAGCTCGACCTGCTGGCGCATCGCGACGGACTGACCGAACTTTTGACGCGGCGCGCCTTCGACGAGGCCATGGCGCGCGAGTTCGCCCGCGCCAGGCGCACCGCCAAGCCGCTCAGCCTGCTCATCATCGACGTCGACTGGTTCAAGCGGTTCAACGACCAGTACGGCCACCCCGCGGGCGACGACTGCCTGCGCGTCGTCAGCCGCTGCATCGAGGCGACGGCCCGCCGGCCGGGCGACGCGGCGGCGCGCTATGGCGGCGAGGAGTTCGCGCTGGTCCTGCCCGAGACCGATGCGCGAGGCGCCTTCGTCATCGCCGAAAAGCTCAAGGGCAAGGTGCGCGACCTGGCGCTCGCGCATGCCGGCAGCGAAAAGGGCATCGTCACCGTCAGCATCGGGGTCGGCACGTTCGAGGCGGGCGGCGCGGCGATGGAGATCGCCGACCTGTTGCGGCGCGCCGACGAAGCGCTTTACGGCGCCAAGGCCGCCGGCCGCGACCGCGTGCATGGCTGGCGCCCGCATCTCAGCGGCCAGCGCCCGGCGGTGTCCCAGCGAAAGACGTGAGCCAAAGCAGCCGGTTGACGGGGAGGCCGAACCGGAAGAAAGCTCCGCAATGACCATCACCATCTATCACAATCCGGCCTGCGGCACGTCGCGCAACACGCTGGCGATCATCCGGCAATCCGGCGAGGAGCCGGAGGTGATCGAATATCTCAAGACGCCGCCGTCGCGCGAGCGTCTGGTCGAACTGATCGAGGCGATGGGGACGACGCCGCGCGGCCTGCTGCGCGAGAAGGGCACGCCTTATCAGGAACTCGGCCTCGGCGATCCCAAATGGAGCGACGGCGAAATCCTCGACTTCATGCTGGCGCACCCGATCCTGATCAACCGGCCGATCGTGGTGACACCGCTCGGCGTCGTCCTGGCGCGGCCGTCGGAAGCGGTGCTCGACGTCCTGCCCAATCCCGACATCGGGCCGTTCACCAAGGAAGATGGCGAGGTTGTCATCGATGCCTCGGGCAAAAGGGTCGTCTGAGGCCGCCGCTCAGAATCCGCGCGGGTCGATGCCCTTGGTGCCGGGGCCGTAGGGAATACCGCCGGGTTCGCCCATCAGGCGGTAGGAATGTTGAGCCTCGCGCTGCGTCTGAAGCTGGCCGGCGCCGGTATCCGCGTCTAGTGCGCTATACCGCTGTCTTTCCAAGCGTGCATGCGAGGCAAGGCAGTTGCAGTTCTATTCTTTATGTGTGTTTCTTGCCTGACAGTCATTCAGTGCCAGGTTTTCCGGAGAGGATGAGAGTGCATTTGCGATGGGTCTTCCATGCCATTCCAGCTGTAATGATGCTGATGGTTTTGACAATTTCTCATGCCAGAAGTGACATGCTACTGGGCGGCGCGTCTGCCGAAAAATACCTGGTGCGCCATATGGCAGAATCTCGCAACAATTTCGATTGCGATGTCTTTTTCCTCCAGAACCATACCTTCTCTCGTGAACAGAATTGCTCTGAATCCAATGAATACATTGGCTCATTACTCAAGAGGAAAGGAATTTCCGCCAGCGATGGGGATGAGATAAGGCGCCTAGAGAAGAAAGTTCTCGAATTTTTGTTCCATTCTATTGATTCCAGGATGTGATCCTGATGCCTCGCCACCGTGCGCGGCCACGCCGAGCAGGTGGCGCGCGCGAGATCGCGCTGGTGCTGGCGCCCGAGCCAGAGCCCGCAACCGAGCCCCGGCAATGACGGCGCGGCCCGCCGGCGGTAGCACGTCATGTCCAGCTCAGGACGATCGCGGCCAGCACCGCATATCGCGCGATCTTGCCGATCGAGACCAGGACCAGAAAACTCCAGAACGGTTCCCGCAACACGCCGGCGACGAGGGTGAGCGGGTCGCCGACAACAGGCAGCCAGCTGCCCAGCAGCGACCATCTGCCGTAGCGGTGATACCATTTCATCGCCGATTGCAGCGCTGCCGGCTTGACCGGGAACCAGCGGCGATCCGCGAAAGCCTCGATGCCACGGCCAAGGAACCAGTTGATGACCGCGCCGAGGATGTTTCCCGCGCTGGCAACGGTGAGGAGCAGCAGGGTCGAATAGGCCTTGCTCGCCAGCAGGGCGGCGAGCACCGCCTCCGACTGCGCGGGCAGGATCGTGGCCGCGACCAGGGCGCTCAGGAACAGGCCGGCATAGGCGTAAAGCGCGGTCAGCTGTCTACCTCCGCGGATGGTGCATGATGACGCCTCGCTATCCCCGGGGAGGGGAACTTACAAGCGCGGTCTGCGGAATGATTTTGCGGGCGAATGCGCGTAGCTTGCGGCCATGACGTCAGACACATCAGCCATCATCAAGACCGTCGCCATCGATGCCGCGCCGGCAAAGGTCTGGCGGATGCTGACGACGCCGGCGATGATCGCGCAATGGATGTCGGACGAGGAATTGACGGTCAGCCTCGAGGGCCTTGCCGGCGGCGCCATCGTCATTCGCGGGTTGCTGCATGGCATGCCGTTCGAGAACCACGGCACTGTGCGCGCCTTCGAGCCGGAGCGGGCGTTCGCCTATGGCTACTGGAGCACGCTTTCGGCCTCGCGCCTGGCGGACCTGACGGAAAACCACACTATGGTCAGTTTCAAGCTCGCGCCGGTGCAGGAGGGAACGCTGCTGACGCTGACGCTCAGCGATTTCGCCGAACCGTCGATCCGCCCGCATGCCAATCTCTATTGGGGGCCGACTTTGCAAATCCTGAAGGCGCTGTGCGAGCGCGCTTGAGGGAGTAGCGCCGTCATCAGCCCTGCCTCTTGAAGTCCCGCGCCAGCGCGCGGATGCGGTCGGCGACATCGCTGTCGAGCGGGTTGTAGACCGTCAGGTTTAAATCCGGCCTGCCGTCGACCGCGAAGGACGAGTATTCCAGTTCGATATCGCCCAGTTCCGGGTGTTTCAGCCGCTTTGTCCCGTCGCCATGGGCGAGCACGTCGTTTTCGCGCCACAGGGCGGCGAATTCCGCACTGCCGGCGCACAGTTCGTCGACCAGCTTGGTGACCTCGGACACCGCGCCGGCACGCGCCGCATCGGCCCGGAAAGCGCCGACCACGAAACGGGCGAGGTTTTCCCAATCGTGTTGCTTGGCGCGGATATGGGGCGTGAGGAACATGAAGCGCAGCACGTTGCGCCGACCGGCGGGGATGGTGCTGTAGTCGGTCAGCACGACCTCGGCGGCGCGGTTCCAGGCAACGACGTCCCAGGTGGCGGTCTTGACCAAAGCGGGGCTCGCCTCGAGCGTGTCGATGAGGCGTTGCAGCCGGGGGCTGACGCCCTCGTCGCCCCGGTAACGGACCTCTGGCGGCCGCCCGAGGCCAAGCATGAACAGGTGCTCGCGCTCGGCTTCGGTCAGAAGCAGCCCCTTGGCGATGCGGTTCAGCACGTCGGCCGAGGGCGCGCCGCCACGGCCCTGTTCCAGCCACGTGTACCAGGTAGGGCTGATGTTGGCGCGCTGGGCGACCTCCTCGCGGCGCAGGCCCGGCGTGCGCCGGCGGCCGGAGAAGCCGAACGAGGCGGGATCGAGCCGGGTGCGCCGGTCCTTCAGGAAGGCGGCGAGCGAGCCAGTGGAATTGGCGGGCATCCTGTCAGCTTTTCCTGTTAGTGATTATAATAGGATACGGTCACTACTTTAATGGAATAATAGACCGGCGATACTGCGCAGGCAACCGCAGGAGATTTTGCATGCGTATCTTTCTCACCGGCGCGACCGGTTTCATCGGGTCAGCTATCGTTCCCGAACTCATCCAGGCCGGCCATCAGGTGGTCGGCGTCACCCGTTCCGACGCCGGCGCCGAAGCGCTCCGCGCGGCGGGCGCCGAGGTGCATCGTGGCACGCTCGAGGATCCGAGAAGCCTCCGCGACGGCGCGGCCGACGCGGATGCCGTCATCCACACCGCCTTCGACCATGATTTCTCGCGCTTCGTCGAGAATTGCGAGAAGGACAAGCGCGTGATCGCCGCTCTCGGCGAGGCGCTGGCCGGCTCCGACCGGCCGCTGGTGATCACCTCGGGCGTCGGCATGGGCAGCCCGGGCCATGGCGAACTGGCGGTGGAAGATGTCTTCAACCCCGACCATCCCAATCCGCGCATCGCTTCGGAACTGGCCGGCAATGCCTTGCTGGACGCCGGCGTCAATGTGTCCGTGGTGCGCCTGCCGCAGGTCCACAATCCGGTCAAGCAGGGGCTGATCACGCCGCTGGTCGAGATCGCGCGGCAGAAGGGCGTCTCGGCCTATGTCGGCGAGGGCCGCAACCGCTATTCGGCCGGGCATGTCTCCGACGCCGCGCGGCTCTACCGGCTGGCGGTCGAAAAGCGCCAGGCCGGCGCCCGCTACCACGCGGTCGGCGAGGAGGGCGTCGAGGTGCGCGCCATCGCCGAGGCGCTTGGCCGGGGCCTGAAACTGCCGGTCGTCTCCATCGCGCCGGAGCAGGCGGCGGAGCATTTCGGCTGGATGGCGATGTTCGCCCCCATGGACCTGCCGGCCTCCAGCGCGCTCACCCGGCAGCGGCTCGGCTGGCATCCGACCGGCCCGACGCTGATCGCCGATCTGGATGCGATGCGGTATTGAGGTGCGTGCGACGTTCGAGGTGGTCGAGCCTTCCCCACGTTCGTCATCCTAGGGCGAAGCAGGAGCGAAGCTCCGTCGCGGAGACCCTAGGATCCATGCCGCTACCTTGGCGACAGAGTGCAGCGGTGCAGGGTTCTGCACCATAGCGGCGCCGATCCGGCGCGGCATGGCAACTGTGTTCATGCGAACGCGATTTTGTCGCGAATGATGGCATTGAGAGTGACGAGAAGCTTTCTGGCGACGGCGACGATTGCCAGTTTCTTTGATCCAGATCGGGCCGCAAGCGCGGTGTAGAAGGTCTTGAAGCGC
>NZ_JAFKIC010000385.1 GCF_017306585.1 Mesorhizobium sp.
GTCGGCATCGAGTATTCGCAGAATGGCCAGACAAAGACGGCCCGCGCCGGCCGCGAGGTGATCCTTTCGGCCGGTTCGATCAACTCGCCAAAGCTCATGCAACTGTCCGGCGTCGGTCCGGCCGCGCTTCTCAAGGGCCTTGGCATTCCGGTCGTGCACGCCAACGAGAATGTCGGCGCCAATCTCCAGGACCATGTCGGCATCAACTACACTTTCAAGGGCAAGGTGCCGACGCTCAACCAGATCCTGCGGCCGTGGTGGGGCAAGCTGATGGTCGGCATGCAATACATCCTGACCCGCTCCGGCCCGCTGTCGCTGTCGATGAACCATGGCGGCGGCTTCTTCCGCACCGACCCGGCCTTCTCGCGGCCCAACATGCAGCTCTATTTCCAGGCCTTCTCGACCGTCATCCCGAAAAACGGCGAGCGTCCGATCCTGACGCCCGACCCGTGGCCGGGCTTCTCCATCGGCCTGTCCAATTGCCGCCCGTCGAGCCGGGGCGAGATCATGATCCGGTCCCGAAACCCGCTGGATTATCCGAAAATCGTCGCCAACGCCTATTCGACCAATGCCGATGTCGAGGAGATGCTGGCGGCGGTGAAGTTCCTGCGCAAGATCGCCTCGATGCCCGCAATGGCCGAGATCATCGCCGAAGAGGTCCTGCCCGGTCCGTCGATCCAGTCGGACGCCGACCTGATCACCGATTTCAGGAAACGTTCCGGCACGGTCTATCACCCGGTCTCGACCTGCCGCATGGGGCCTGATCCCCAGCGTGCCGTCGTCGACCCGCGCCTTAGGGTGCACGGGCTCGACGGCCTGCGCGTCATCGACGCCTCGATCTTTCCTGAAAACATCACCGGCAACACCAACGCCGCCTCGGTCATGACCGGATGGAAGGGCGCCGAACTGGTTCTGGAGGACCATAAATGAAGATCACCGACGTCAAGACCTGGGTTGTCGGCAACCCGCCGCCCGGCATCGGCGGCAAGTATTTCATCTTCGTCAAGCTGACCACCGATGGCGGCGTGGTCGGCTATGGCGAAGCCTACAACGCCACCTTCTCGGCCCATGTCACCGCCAGGCTGATCGAGGACATGGCCGAGCGTTATCTGGTCGGCCGCGACCCGCATGACATCGAGAACTTCTTCCGCCGCGTCTATTCCTCCGGCTTCACACAGCGCCCCGACGTGACCGGCATGGGCTGTTTTTCGGCGCTGGAAATGGCCTGCTGGGACATCATCGGCAAGGAGGCCGACAAGCCGGTCTACAAGCTGCTCGGCGGCCAGGTGCACGAGACGCTGCGCTCCTATACCTATCTCTATCCGCACACCGGCAGCGTCCATTCGGAGGACGCGCCGGACGGCAGGAATGTCTACAACGATCCGGAGAGTGCGGCCGCCT